>JBJKRK010000281.1:0-10761 GCA_046704705.1 Candidatus Limnocylindrales bacterium
GACAGCGCCATGGCCACGGCCACCGCGCCCCGCAGACCCGACCAGAACGTCACATGGAGCCAGGACGCCGGGATCCGCCGTCGCTGCGCGTAGCGGGCAACCCCTCCCAGCAGTAGGTAGACCACCAGGGCGCGACCGACGAGGATCGCGGCGATACCCCAGGCGATCGGAACCAGCGCCTGCGTCAGGCTCGCCACCGGCACCGAGAGTCCCACGAGCAGGAACACCAGCGCCGTGAGAAGGAAGGCGGCGAACTCCCAGACGGTGTCGAGCGCCTGCTGCGTCGTCCGGCTCATCCCGATGCTGCGCCCGTACGTGCCCAGAATCATGCCGGACACGACGGTGGCGATAAGGCCCGACTCGTGGAACGCATCGGCGACCAGATACGACCCGTACGCGGTGACCAGGGAGACCGACAGCTCGATCAGGTGATCGTCGATCCGGGCGACGACACGGGATGCCACGAGACCAGCGACGGCGCCGATTGCCACGCTGCTGACGACCGTGACCACGAACAGCAGGAGCGCCGACGGAGCGGAGACGTCACTCGTCAGCGCCCGCAGGGCGATGGCGAAGACGACCAGGCCCGTGCCATCGTTGAACAGGCTCTCCCCCTCGACCAGAGTGGCCAGACGTCGCGGTGATCCCAGCTGCTTGAATGTGGCGAGGACCGCGGCAGGATCCGTCGCCGAGACGGTCGCACCGACCACCAGGCCGAGAATGATGGGCAGCCCAGTCGTCACGTGCAGGACGACAGCCACGATCGCCATCACCAGCACCACGCCGGGCGCTGCGAGCAGCGCCACGCCCGCAAACGTACGGGCGAACTCGCGCGCGTCGATGCGGAGCGCCGCCTCGAAGACGAGGCCGGGCAGCAGGCCGGCCAGCACGAGCTCGGGGCTGACCTCGAGACGCAGCGAGGGGGCGACGACCGGCACCGCCAGCCCGACGAGGACCAGCGCGACCGTGTAGGGCACCGCCACCCGCCGCACGACCAGGGCGATGACGGCAGCCACCGCCACCAGGGCGACGAACAGCTCGATGATGCCGATCGTGGTCGCGCCAGTCACGCCGCCGATCCTACCGGCTGCGCACGGCGGTCGAGCCTGTGCGAAGGCGCCATCCCGCGGCGGGCGGCGCGGCGCAGCCCGAGGTTCGGGACGCGCCCCTGGGCAATCTCAGCCCGAGCCGTCGTCCGATCCGCCGACGCCGAGCCCATCCTCCGCTTCCCCATCCTTCGCCTCACCGAGCGCCGCGATGCCTGATGCCTCACCGACGCCCACGTCGTCGCCGAGCTCGTCTGCGCTGGAGTCAGGCGCCGTCTCCGCGTCGAGCAGGTCGCGGACCGACGCTTCGGCGGACGGCGTGGTCAGCACCGCCAGCCGGTCGCCCGGCTGCAACACCGTGTCGCCCCTGGGAATGAGCACCTCGTGCTCCCGCTGGATCGCCACGACGACGGCATTGCGCGGCCACGCGGCCGCCGACACGGGCTGACCCGCGAGCGGCGAACCGTTGCCGAGCGTCGCTTCCAGGAGCGCCGTGCCGTCGCCCAGGCCACGCAGCCGCCGAACGTTGTCGGTCATGGCCGCCCTGTACGCGGCCATGACGTCGCGTACGCTCAGGACCCCGGCGAGGCCACCCCGATACGTCACCGGGACCCAGCGCAGCCCGGCGCGGCTGATCGTGTCGAGCGCGTCGTCCAGGCCCTCGGTGGCCTCGACGGAGACCGGATCGCCCGTCGCGACGCTCTCCACCTTCGCGGCCGCATCGCCTGCGCGCAGCTGCGTCGAGCTGACCACTCCTCGCAGGTGCCCGTCCGCGTCCACTACGGGCGCGCCGGGCATGTCCGCTTCCTCCAGTCGGCGACGCGCGTCGGCCACCCGCTCGTCCCGCCGGAGCACGACCCGCGCGGCGCGGGCGGCATCGCCGGCGGAGAGAGAGGCCATGAGGGGCATCGCGTAGCGAAACCGGTGGGCCGGCGAGTCCGCCCGCGAGCGCAGCTGGCTGGAGTAGATCGTGCGGTCGCCGACCACGAACGTCGCCAGCCCGACCGCCACGAGCGCAGGCGCGAGCATCGACAGGTTGCCGGTCATCTCGGCCACCATGAGCATCACGGCCAGGGGCGCGTGGGCCGCGCTGCCGAAGGTCGCCATCATCCCCACGATCACGAAGGGAGCCGGGTCGGGCGGAAGTCCGGGGACGATCGGCTCCAGCAGCCGCCAGACGCCGGCGCCGAGCAGCCCGCCGATCACCATGCCCGGTCCGAAGATCCCGCCCGAGCCGCCGGAGCCGATGCTCAACCCCGTGGTGAGGATCTTCGCGAAGGGCAGGAGCAGGATCACCCACAGCGGGATCGCCATCAGCGCCTGCGCCGTGAAGCCCTGCTGGAGCCAGCCGTATCCGGTGCCCAGCGAGCCCGGCAGCACGATCCCGATGAGCCCGACGGCGACGCCGGCGATCGCCGGACGGATCATCTGCGGGATGGTCCACGAGCGGAACCAGTACGTGAGGCCGTAGAACCCCCGCACGTACAGGTACCCGGCCACGCCGGAGACGATCCCCAGGACCGCGTAGTAGAAGAGCTGGCGCGGGTCGTCGAACGACGCCGCGTAATGGGCACCGAACATCGGGTTGAAGCCCATGACGCTGCCGAAGATGGCGTACCCCACGATCGAGGCGATGAACGCGGGCACCAGCGCCTCGGCCTCCACGTCGTCGCGGTACAGGACCTCCGCCGCCAGCACCGCCCCGCCGAGCGGCGCCCGGAAGATCGCGCCGATGCCCGAGCCGATGCCGACGGCCACGGCGATGCGCGCGTCGCGCGCGTCGAGGTCCAGGATGCGCGCAAGCAGCGAGCCGAAGCCGGCGCTGATCTGCGCGGTCGGTCCCTCGCGGCCACCCGAGCCCCCGGACCCGATGGTGATCGCCGAGGCGACCACCTTGATGATGGGAACCCGGGTGCGGATCCGCTTGGGTGCCTCGTGGAAGGCGGCGATGGCGGCGTCGGTCCCGTGGCCCTCCGCTTCGGGCGCCCAGCGAAAGATGATGAAGCCCGACACCAGGCCGCCCAGGCCCACGATCACCGGCAGGAGCCAGGGGCGCGCGATCGAAGTGATGGTCGAGGAGCCTTCGCCCACCGGGCTCGGGGGGTAGTAGCCGGCGACGAGGCCCACGAGCCAGTAGGTGGCGAGCTCCAGCGAGCGCAGGAACACGATCGCGCCGACCCCGGCGATGATGCCGATCAGCGCTCCGAGCACGATCCACTTGCGGAGGTAGCTCGCGTGACGCACCCAGTGGCGCGCCGCGAGGAGCGGCTGCCGAACGAGGGCGGATGTCATACGTAGCGCAGGAAACGCTCGGCCAGGATGTCCAGACCGGCATGCAGGTCGTCGGGCAGCCGCGACGTGCCGTCGCGGACGATGCCGCTGATCAGGTCGCGCCGGTGCTGGATGACGCTCGAGCGCATCAAGCTTCCCCTCTCCGAGAGCGTCACGAGGGTCGCTCGACGGTCTCGCTCATCGCGGGCCGTAGTGACATATCCCTTGTTCTCCATTCGCCGCACGAGCCGACTCGCCGAGGTCATCGAAATCCCCAAGCGGCCGGCGATCTCCCCGACACGCAGCGGACCGTCGCCCAGCATGACGAGCACCCGCCATTGCACGAAGGTCAGCTCGGTTGCCTCGCTCGCCTGCGCGATCGCCAGTGAGGTGAGCCCGACGGAACCGTAGACGAGGCGCTCGAGCGCGACCACCAGGCGCTCGTTCGCTTCCACAACAGTGAGCATACTGCATTAGTTACCGATCGGTGCGGGCGACCGCGACGCGCGCGGGCCGGCGCACCCGCGCGTCGGCCGGCACAGACCTGCCGCCGGCCCGACTGCCTCGCGTCAGTGCTGCGAACCTGCGTCAGCCGGCGATGCGGTGCTCGGCGGGACGCTCCGCGCCGCGGTCCAGGTTGGCGGCGGTGTTCACCAGTCCGACGTGCGAGAACGCCTGCGGGAAGTTGCCCACCTGCCGACCGAGATGCGGGTCGTACTCCTCGGCGAGCAGCCCGACATCGTTGCGGATGTCGAGCAGGCGCCGGAACACTGCGGCGGCCTCCTCCAGCCGGCCCTGTTGCGCGTAGTTGTCGGCGAGCCAGAACGTGCAGGGCAGGAACGTCCCCTCCCCCGCGGGCAGCCCGTCCACGGCATCGGAGCCGTCGGGTGCGTAGCGCAGCACGAAGCCGTTCACCAGCAGCTCCCGCTCGATCGCCGCGACGGTGCCCTTCACGCGCTCGTCCGTCGCCGGCAGGAACCCCACCAGGGGGATCATCAGCAGGCTGGCATCCACCGTTCCCGACCCATACGACTGCACGAACGTGCCGCGTTTCGGGTCGTACCCCCGGGCGCAGACATCGTCGTGAATCGCCGCGCGCACCTGCCGCCAGCGCTCCACGGGTCCCGGCAGGCCGAAGCGCTCTACGGCCTTGACGGCCCGGTCGACGGCGACCCAGGCCATGACCTTCGAGTGCGTGAAGTGCCGACGCGGACCACGCACCTCCCAGATGCCCTCGTCGGGCGTCTGCCAGACCTCCTCCAGGTAGCCGATCAGGTGACGCTCCACGTTCCAGGCCGTGCGCTCGGGTTCCAGGCCGCTGCGCCGTGCGACATGCAGGGCATCCATCAGCTCGCCGAAGACGTCCAGCTGGAACTGCTCGACCGCCGCGTTCCCGATCCGCACGGGGGTCGAGCCCTCGTAGCCCGGAAGCCAGCCCGCCTCGAGCTCCGGAATGCGGCGCTCGCCTCCCAGCCCGTACAGGATCTGGAGCTGCGACGGGTGCCCGGCCACGGCACGGAGCAGCCAGTCGCGCCAGTCCCGCGCCTCGGCCTCGTAGCCCGCCAGCAGCAGCGCGTACAGCGTCAGCGTGGCGTCGCGCACCCAGCAGAAACGGTAGTCCCAGTTGCGGACCCCGCCGATGCGCTCGGGCAGCGATGTCGTGGGGGCGGCCACGATCCCGCCGGTCGGCGCATACGTGAGCGCCTTGAGCGTGATCAGCGAGCGCACCACCGCGTCGCGGTGGGGACCCTCGAAGCTGCAGCGTGCGGACCACGCGCGCCACCAGGCGTCGGTCTCGG
The DNA here is from genome assembly GCA_046704705.1 of Candidatus Limnocylindrales bacterium. Lineage (GTDB taxonomy): Bacteria > Chloroflexota > Limnocylindria > Limnocylindrales > CSP1-4 > JBJKRK01. The sequence continues at coordinate 5,117 of JBJKRK010000281.1, forward strand.
CGATGGCGGTCGCGGCCTCCGGGCTCTCCGGCAGGGGCTGGCTCGACGGGTACCAGGTCAGGGTGAAGGGCACCTGTTCCCCGGCGCCGACGCTGAACTCGGCAACCGTGGTCAGGTTGCGCCCGACGGTCTTCAGGGGCGTGCGCAGGACGACCGCGTCCGGGCCGGCGATCGCCGTCAGGCCGCCGTCCGCGCGCCGGACCCAGGGCACGATCGAGCCGAAGTCGAAGCGGACGATGAGCTCCATGCGCATCTGCACGCGCCCCCGGAGCCCCTCGACCAGGCGCACCACGTTCGGCTCGCGGTCGCGGATGGGCATGCAGTCGACGACGCGCACGGCGCCCTCGTCTGTCTCGAACTCCGTTTCCAGGACCAGCGTCCCGTCGCGATAGCGCCGTCGCACGGTCTTCGGGGAGCCACTCGGTGCCAGGAGCCACCGTCCGTTGTCCGGCGTTCCCAGCAGGGCCGCGAAGCAGGCACCGCCGTCGAAGCGCGGCAGGCAGAGCCAGTCGATCGATCCGTCGCGCCCCACGAGTGCCGCGGTGTGCGTGTCGCCGATGAGCGCGTAGTCCTCGATCCGTGCGGTCATGCCCGCTCCTTTGCCTCCGTGGTTGCGCCGGGCCCCTACGCGCGCGGCCACCCGTCGAGCAGGTCGAGCACGCCGCGCAGAGGAATGGCAGCCCAGTCGGGCCGGTTGTTCAGCTCGTACCCCAGCTCGTACAGCGCCTTCTCGAGCAGGTACACGTCGAGCAACGCGGTCAGGTCGTCGTCGGAGCGGGGGATGAACCCTGCGTCACCGGCCGCCTCCCGATACGCCTGCAGGAACGCCGCGCCGACCCAGTGCGCCCAGAAGTCGCCCCAGCGCTCCAGCGCGACGGCATCCTCGGGGCGGATCGAGGCGCCGGTCAGCGGTCGGCGCAGCGCGTTGTGCACGGCATAGGTGAACGAGCGCAGCATGCCTGCCACGTCGACCATCGCAGAGCGCTTCATCCGGCGTTCCCCGAGCGGCCTGGCGGGCTCGCCCTCGAAGTCGAAGATCACCGCGTCGCGTCCCGTGTAGAGCACCTGGCCCAGGTGATAGTCGCCGTGACAGCGGATCCGGTCGACATCGATCCGACGATCGAGCAGCCAGTGGAAGCGCCCCTGCACCTCGGGCTCCAGGTCGAGCACCTGGCGGGCCATGCCGATGGACTCGGGCGGCAGCATCTCGACCCGCTGCGCCAGCAGCCGGTACGACTGCGCGGCCCGGTTGCGCAGCGACTGGTACAGCGAGCGCTGGTACAAGGCGCCGAACGCTTCGGGCGCGAACGCCCGGTCGTCGCGACCCGAGTCGAGCACCCGGTGCAGCTCGGCCGTGCGGGCGCCCAGCAGGCGCGCGAACCCGAGGTAGTCGGACCCGATGAGTCCCTGCACCGGCTCCGGCAGCTCGGCAGCCGCGTCTTCCAGCAGCGCCTGCGTCGAGACTTCGACCGGCTCGGGCAGCTCGGGCGATGTGATGGCGCGCTCGAAGTATGCCGCCAGCACATCCTCGGTGTAGGCCCAGGCATCGCCCTGGTTGGGCACGAATGCCTGCAGGATGGCCAGGCTCACGGGCTTCCCATCCTGATGGTAGACCAGCGAGCCGGCCACGGCCGGTACGTGCTCGTACCCGCGCTCGGTGAGGAAGGTGCCCACCTCGATGTCCGGATTGACCCCAGGTTCGAGGCGACGGAACAGCTTCAGGATCAGCCGATCGCCGAAGAGCACCGAGGTGTTGCTCTGCTCGGCACGACTGAGGGCCGGCGTGAGCCTGGTCGGGTCGTCTCCGCGCAACGAGCGGAAGGCGCGTGTCGGAACCCCCTGCAGCTCGCCCACCGCGCCCCTGAGCCGCCGCCGGGCTCCGACCGCGTCGATGAGCGCGGCGCAGAAGACCGGATCCGCGAGGGCGTCATGGAGGATGGGCGGGCCGTCGGGCGGCTCGCCAGGGTCGTCGAGCCGCGCCACGGCGAGCTGGGGCAGCTCCTCGAGCAGGCGCTGCGCTTCGTCCCCACCGGAGATGGAAAGGGGGAGCGCGTAGAGGTCCGGGTCGCCCTCGGTGAAGTCGACCCGCGCGATCGCGATGGCACCGTCGCCGCCCCCGTTCGGCACGGGCACCAGGTCGACCAGCCGCGTGGCACGGATACGTCGGGCCTTCGCCCGGTACCAGCGGCGGTGCTGCAGGTAGTTCGGCAGGAGCCGGTCGAGCGGCGTCCCGGCGGCGGCGCCCACGGGCACCCGGAGGCCATGATCGAGGCGGATCACGGGGAGGTCCGTGCTCGCCGGCACGGGACCGACCAGCTCGGCCGGCGCGCGCTGGGGCTCGAGCGAGAACCAGGCGAAGGCGTGTGGCCCCAGCGTCAGGAAGTACGGCTGCGCGCCGATGGGGGGAAACTCGACCCGTCCGAAGAGCTCGACGGGCACCAGCCCCTGGCGGTCGGACAGGTCGACCTGCACCGGCTGCACGAAGCGGGACAGGTTCGCCACGACGAGGATCTGCTCATCCCCGTGGCGCCGGATGAAGGCGAGCACGTGGCGGTTGTCCGGCTGGAGGATCTCCAGGCTGCCGCGGCCGAACGCCGCGTACTGCTTGCGCAGCGCGATCAGGCGCTTCATCCACCACAGCAACGAATGCGGGTTGCGCTGCTGGGTCGCGACGCTCACTGCCTCGTAGTGGTACTCGGGGTCCACGACCACCGGCAGGTACAGGCGCTGCCTGTTGGCGGCGGAGAAGCCGGCGTTCCGATCGTCGCTCCACTGCATCGGCGTGCCCACCCCGTTCCGGTCACCCAGGAAGACGTTGTCGCCCATGCCGATCTCGTCGCCGTAGTAGATGACGGGCGTGCCCGGCAGCGAGAAGAGCAGCGCGTTCAGCAGCTCGATGCGCCGGCGGTCGTTGCCGAGGAGCGGCGCCAGCCGCCGGCGGATCCCGACGTTGATGCGCATCTCCGCGTCCTGGGCGTAGACGCGGTACATGTAGTCGCGCTCCTCGTCGGTCACCATCTCGAGGGTGAGCTCGTCGTGGTTGCGCAGGAAGAGCGCCCACTGCGCGGACTCGGGGATCGCGGGGGTCTGCGTCAGGATGTCGACCAGCGGGAAGCGGTCTTCCATTCGCACGGCCATGTAGAGCCGCGGCATGATCGGGAAGTGGAAGGCCATGTGGCACTCATCGCCGTCGCCGAGGTACGCCACGGCGTCCTCGGACCACTGGTTCGCCTCGGCGAGGAGCATGCGATCCGGGAAACGCTCATCCACGTGCCGCCGCAGCTCCTTCAGGAACGCGTGCGTCTCGGGCAGGTTCTCGCAGTTGGTGCCCTCGCGCTCGTAGAGGTACGGGATCGCGTCGAGCCGCAGCCCGTCCACGCCCATCTCCAGCCAGAAGTCGAGGGCGCGGAACACCTCCTGGCGCACGCGGGGGTTCGCGAAGTTGAGGTCGGGCTGGTGGCTGTAGAAGCGGTGCCAGTAGTACGCGCGCGCGATCGGGTCCCAGGTCCAGTTGGACGATTCGAAGTCCTTGAAGATGATGCGCGCCTCGGCGTAGCGGTCGGGCGAGTCGCTCCACACATAGAAGTCGCGCCAGGTGGAGCCGGGTTTCGCCCGGCGGGCACGCTGGAACCAGGCGTGCTGGTCGGATGTGTGGTTGCAGACGAGCTCTGTGATCACCCGCAACCCGCGGCGGTGCGCCTCCCGGATGAAGGTCCGAACATCCCGCAGGGTTCCGTAGTCGGCGTGGACGTTCAGGTAGTCGGCGATGTCGTACCCGTCGTCCCGCAGGGGTGAAGGGTAGAACGGCAGCACCCAGATCGCGGTGACCCCCAGGTCCTGGAGGTAGTCGAGCTTCTGCGTCAGGCCCCGGAAGTCCCCGGCGCCGTTCCCATCGCTGTCGTAGAAGGCCCGAACGTGGACCTCGTAGATGACGGCGTCCTTGTACCAGAGGGGATCAGCCACGGCCACGCTCACAGGTAGTAGTCGTAGTCGGCCTCCGTTCGCACCCGGCCACGCACGTGGAGGATCGTCGCGGGCTGGCGCGCGGGATCCAGCTCGACGTAGTTGCGCGCGCCGTGCCACACCTCGGCACGCTCGGCGAGCAGGTCGCTCACCTCGTACGGCAGGCGGGGGTCGATGCCCAGCTCGGCCAGCGGCAGCTCCAGCCAGCCGGCCTGGGCGTGGAAGAAGTCGAGGTTCACCACGACCAGCACCACGTCGCCGCCGTCGGCGGACTGCTTCGTGTAGGCGATGAGCCGCTCGTTGTCGATGGGGTGGAAGCGCAGCCGCTCATTCGCCTGCAGGGCGGGGTGTTCGCGGCGCGCGCGGTTGACCTGTCCGATGTATCCCGCCAGACTGTCGGGCCGCCCGATCTGCCAGTGGCGGATCTCGTACTTCTCCGAATCCAGGTACTCCTCGCTGTCGGGTCCGGCCGGATGCGCCTCGCACAGCTCAAAGGCCGGACCGTAGATGCCGTAGCTCGGGGAGAGCGTGGCGGCGAGCACCAGGCGCGCCTGGAACGCGGGCTTTCCCCCGTGCTGCAGCTCTTCGTGGAGGATGTCGGGGGTGTTGGGCCAGAAGTTGGGGCGGAAGAACTCACGCACCGGGCCCCTGGTCAGCTCCTCCAGGTAGTCGGTCAGCTCGCGCTTCGTGTTGCGCCAGGTGAAGTACGTGTACGACTGGCTGAACCCGAGCTTGGCCAGGCGGTACATCACCTTCGGGCGCGTGAAGGCCTCGGCCAGGAAGATGACGTCCGGGTCGTCGCGGTGCACCTCGGCGATGAGCCACTCCCAGAAGGCGAAGGGCTTCGTGTGTGGGTTGTCCACGCGGAAGATGCGGACGCCCTGCCCGATCCAGAAGCGCACGACGTCGAGCAGGTGTCCCCACAGCGACTCCCAGGCCTCCCCTTCGAAGTCGAACGGGTAGATGTCCTCGTACTTCTTGGGGGGGTTCTCCGCGTACTGGGCGCTGCCATCCGGTCGCCAGCGGAACCATTCCGGGTGCTCGCGCACGGCGGGATGGTCCGGCGAGCACTGGAAGGCGAGGTCGAGCGCGACGGCCATCCCTCGATCCCGGGCGGCGGCCACCAGCGCACGGAAGTCCTCCAGCGTGCCCAGCTGGGGGTGCACCGCCATGTGTCCGCCCTCGGCGGCGCCGATGGCCCAGGGGCTGCCGGGCGCGTCGGGGGCGCCGGCCGGGTCGTTGTTGGGACCCTTCCGAGCCGTCGCGCCGATGGGATGGACCGGTGGCAGGTAGAGCACGTCGAACCCCATCGACGCGACGTAGGGAAGCCGCGCGATCACGTCGCGGAACGTGCCGTGCCGTCCGGGCACGGGAGCCGCCGAACGGGGAAACATCTCGTACCAGGCCGCGAACCGGGCGTGCGCCGGCTCCACGACGACCTCGAGCTCGTGACGGTAGCGCGTCGCAAGCCGACGATCGGGGTGCGCGGCCATCAGCGCCTCCAGCTCGCGCCCCGCGGCCGCAGCACCCCGCGCAGCCGCAGCTTCCGAGCCCGGACGGCACGGCACGTTCCGCGACGTGATCGCGCGGCTACCCTACGTCGCGTCGATGGGGTTCGACGTGCTCTACCTGCCACCGGTCCATCCCATCGGCGCGTCGGCTCGGAAGGGTCCCAACAACGA
>JBJKRK010000282.1:0-5874 GCA_046704705.1 Candidatus Limnocylindrales bacterium
TCCGCCACCGCATCCGTCGCGACGTTGCCGCCGACTACGGGCGGGCAGCAACCAGCCTGGCCAAGGACGGCGTCGAGGTCGTATCCATCCAGCACGAATACGGCATCTGGGGTGGCGATGACGGCGCACGCGTGCTCGACTTCGCACGGGCCCTGCAGATGCCGGCCGTCGCCACCCTCCACACAGTGCGGCGGACGCCGACAGGCTCGCAGCATCGCATCCTCGCCGGACTGTGCGCGTCGGTGGATGGCGTCGTGGTCATGTCGCAGGCGGCCGCGACGCTCCTGACACGCGTGTACGGCGTCAGTCCCATGCGGATCAGCGTCATCCCACATGGCGTCCCGGACCTGCCACGCGTCGACCCGGAGCTCGCGAAGCCGGCGCTCGGGCTCGCCTGGCAGTCGGTCATCCTGAGCTTCGGGCTCATCGGCCCGGGCAAGGGCTACGAGCTCGCCATCGCCGCGATGCCAGAGGTGGTGGCCGCGATCCCCAACGCCCTGTACGTCATCCTGGGGGTCACGCACCCGGAGCTCCTGCGGCGCGACGGCGAAGCGTACCGCGATGGCCTGGCGGGACGCGCCACCGAGCTGGGTGTGGGTGACCACGTCCGGTTCGTGAACCGGTTCGTGTCTCAAGCGGAACTCGGGCGCTGGCTGCAGGCCGCCGACGTGTTCGTCACACCCTACCCGGGGCTCGAGCAAATCGTATCGGGCACACTCTCCTACGCGGTCGGAGCCGGCAAGGCGATCGTCTCGACGCCGTACGAGTACGCGGTCGAGCTCCTCGCGCAGGGGCGCGGCGTCCTGGTGCCGCCCGCTTCCGCGCCGGCGCTCGCCGCCGCGCTCGTAGAGTTGCTGCAGGACCCCGCCCGTCGGGAGCGGATAGGCGCTCGGGCCCACCGCTTCGGGCGCCACATGGTGTGGCCCGAGGTCGGCGCGGCGTACCGTGAGCTGTTCGAGCGCGTCGCTGGTACCGACCGCGTTGGCCTGCCGAAGCCCATCGCCGGAGTCCGGCCCTACCCGCTTCCAGGCGTCCTGCCGGTAGAGGTGGTGGATGTTTGAGGCCCCCGTCGTGTGTGCGGTGAACCGCGAGCACCTGGAGGCCCTCACGGGCGAGCTCGGGATCTTGCAGCACGCCCGGGGCACCAAGCCCGACCGCGGCTCCGGCTACTGCACCGATGATGTCGCGCGTGCCCTGGTCGTCGACCTTCTCCAGTCGCGCATCGCAGGGTGGCAGACCGTCGCGCCCAGCGCACGACGCTCGCTGCTGTTCCTGTCCGACGCGGTGGACGCAGGTGGGGGACGTGCCCGGAACCTGCGGCGAGTCGACGGAGCCTGGGAGGACGAGGTAGGATCGGAGGACGCCCACGGACGGGCCCTGTTCGCGCTCGGAGAGACGATGCGGAGGGCCCCGGACCCGGCGCTCCGTGAGCACGCCGCGAAGGTGTTCGCCCGCGCCCTGCCCGCTGCGCTCGAGTTGACCGCCATCCGTGCGCGCGCCTCCGCGATGCTCGGATGTGACGCCGCGATGCGGGCTGGCAGCCTCGGGAGCTCGGTGCCCGCCGCATACCGCCGGCTCACCGCGGGCCTGCGGCGCACGTTCGAGGCGCCGGGGTATGTGCGTGAATGGCCGTGGCCGGAGGCGATCCTTACCTACGAGAACGGGCTACCCGCCCAGGCGCTGCTCGTCGCCAGCTCGCAGCTCGCCGATGCCGACGCGGCCAGAACGGGACTCCGCGTTCTCGACTGGCTGCTTGCGGTCCAGACACGCGACGACGGACGGATCTCACCCATCGGGTGCCACGGCTGGTGGCCACGGGGTGAGGCGCGCGCCCGCTACGACCAACAGCCGATCGAGACGACCTCCCTGCTCCTGGCCGCCGACGCCGCCTACCGCACCACGGGCCGTGAGCACTACCGAACCGTCGCGGAACGCGCCTACGCCTGGTTCCTGGGCGACAACGACGGCGGGGTGCCGGTGGCAGATCCCGTGCGGGGCAGCTGCCACGACGGCCTGACGCCCGGGGGCGTGAACGCCAACCAGGGCGCGGAATCGACGCTGATGTGGCTTGTCGCTGTGGAGCGGATCCGAGCGCTCAGGGACCTTGACAAGCGTGCGACCGCGACCGCGCGGCACCCTGGTACCCGCCGCCAGCGCTCCGCCCAGTTCACCACGGCAGCGCGATCGTGACGGCCCGGGCGAACCGCGCGCGCGACGCGGGTCTGTTCCGTCGCAGCGCTGCCAACCCCATCCTGACCGCCGCCGACGTGCCGTACCCTGTCAACGCGGCCTTCAACCCGGGAGCCGCCCGCGTGGCGGGCGAGATCGTCTTGCTCGTGCGCGTCGAGGACATGCGTGGCATCTCGCAGCTCCACGTCGCGCGGAGCGAGGACGGCGTCTCCGGCTGGCGGTTCGACGAGCGCCCACTGCTCCAGTCCGAGCCAGATCGAGGGCCGGAGGAGCTGTGGGGCTGCGAGGATCCCCGTTGCACGTGGCTCCCCGACGAGGGAACGTGGGTGGTCGCGTATACCGCGTACAGTCGGCGCGGCCCGCTCGTGTCACTTGCCACGACCGCGGATTTTCGCGAGGTGGAACGACTCGGGCCGGTGATGATACCCGAGGACAAAGACGCAGCCCTCTTCCCGCGACGTTTCGGCGGTCGCTTGGCGATGATCCACCGGCCGTCGCCGGTGCGCGGCGGAGCGCACATGTGGATCTCGTTCTCGCCGGACCTGCGCCACTGGGCCGATCACAAGGTGCTCCTCGAGGCACGCGATGGAGCGTGGTGGGACGCGGGGAGGATCGGCCTCGGACCGGCGCCGATCGAAACCCCCGATGGCTGGCTGATCCTCTATCACGGTGCGCACCTCACGGCTGCTGGACCGATCTACCGCGTGGGCCTCGCGCTGCTGGACCTTGACGATCCAAGCGTTGTCCTGCGACGAAGCGACGAGTGGGTGTTCGGGCCACAGGCGCCGTACGAGCGATCAGGGGACGTTCCGCAAGTCGTCTTTCCCTGTGGCGCCATCGTGGATGCCGCAGTCGACCGGCTCGACATGTATTACGGTGCCGCCGACTCGGTCGTGGGTCTTGCGTCGGCCACATTCAGCGACGTGCTCGACTACGTGCGGAGCTGCCCGCGCCCGTAGGCGATGGCGGTGCGGGCGCGACACCCGCCGCGTCCAGCCCGTTACCAGAATGTGGATGGAACCGGCCAAGCTGCCGTGCCTGGCGCGATCGCGCCCTGGCCAGTGCTGCTTCGAGCGTCTCGACCTGCTCCAGCAGGACGTCCATCGCGTCGTCCTGGACCTGCAGGTGCGCCTGGATCTGCTCCGCCTCGTGGAAGGTTGCCCCCGCGTCCTGATACGTCATGCCGGCCCGCCTATCCGAGGTTCGGATGAGGATGTTCCGGCCGACCACGATGACCGACAGCATGACGAGCTGGGTGGTAGGTCTGGCTGACCCATTGATCGAGTGTCAGAGTGCCCCCTTGACCGCCTCCGGCAGCACCACCCGGGCGAGCACGGCGACGGCGTAGGCACACATTCGGAGCGCGGTACCGGGTAAGGGTGTGGTCCGCTGGCGACGCGCCGACTGGGCAGCATGATGGCACAGGGCCCATCCATGCCAACTGACCAGGGGGAACGAGTGGCAACACTCTGAGCTGATCACGGGGTCAAGGACTTCGATGCATGGAAGCACGGGGCCGACTAGGAGGTTGGTGTGAAACGCGCCCGCTGACGGGCTGACGGGAGGGCACGGGAAGCTCCGACGGAAGTCGCGGCCAGGCGCCGTTGGCCACGACCTGGTGGGAGCCGATCGCTCCCCGGCCTGGACGATCAGGCCAGAGATGCCGCCCAGGTGCCGCCGGCTCTCCCCAGGCCAAGGACTGCCAGCCGGGCGAGGTTGACCGCCGCGGCGAGGAGCGCGAAGTCGGCACCGATCCTGAGCCTGCCCCGGACCCTGGCCCGTCTGCCGCCGTGACGGCGGCGCATGAGGTGGGCGAGCTTGCGCTCGACCTTCGGCCGCGTCGCCCGGTAGTCGGTGCGCCAGGCCGGATCGCGGGCGGCGGCCCGGCCGGCGGCGAGCAGGGCCTCGTGGGGGCCGATCGTGATCGTCCGGCCGCGAGGTGAACTCGTGCAGCGAGCAGCCAGCGGACACGCGAGGCAGGCGCGTCCGAAGCGCGCGATGCGCTCGGGCCCGCTGTCCCTGAGTCGTGCGCTGCGACCGGCCGGACAGGTGACCGTGCCGGCCGCGAGGTCGATCGCGAAGTCGTCCTTCGAGAAGCGGCCGGGAAGGCGGCCCGGCGGGCGGACCTTGATCCGACTGGCCGCTCCATGCGCATCGAGCGCGGCGAGGACCTCGCCGGCGCCATAGGCCGAGTCGCCGTACACGGTGAGCGGCTCGCTGTCGGGCTCGGTGGGCACCGTGAGCTCGGCGGCGAGGAGCTCGGTCGCGACACTCGCGTCGCCGGCGTTGCCGGGCGTCACGGCGGTCGCCGTGATGAGCTCGGCGTCGGGGTCGAGGGCGACGTGGCCTTTGTACCCGTCGAAGGCGTGGTGGTCCGTCTTGTGGCCGTGGCGGGCCTCGGGATCGACCGTGCTGATGACCCGGTCGGGGGCGACCCGCCGCGCGATCCTGATCCGGCCGTCGGGGCCATCCTCGAGGTCCTGGCCCAGCACGGTCGCGAGGAGGGTCGCGGCCTCGGCGAGCGGCGGCGGAAGGGGCTCGCCCTCGAGCGCGGTGAGCACCGCCTCGCCGTCGCGGGCGAGGGCGTCGACGAGGGCCGCGCGGGCCTCCGGGTCCTCCCAGTCGATGGCTGGCTTGCCGGCCTGCCGGTACTCGTCGTCGCGGCGGAGGACTGCCCGCAGGCCATCCTCCCGCCCCTCGGCCTCCCGCAGCACGCCCCGGATCGCGCTGCGCACCAAGGTGACCGTGTCCATCGTGGCCACCGCGTCATAGAGCGGCGTCGAGTCGAGGACTCGCCGGACGCCGAGGAGGCCGGCGTCCTTGGCGATCTCGAGGGTCCGCTCGAAGATCCGGTTGGGCTGGGCGGAGCGGGCCAGGCGGGCCCGCATGTCGACGAGGACGGTGTGGGCGAAGCCCGGGTAGTCGAAGGGCAGGCCGCCACAGGCGTACTTCCAGCGGGCGTCGAACGTGAAGCGCTCGACGGCGTCGCGGTCCGAGAGCCCGTCGAGGCGCTGGAGGACCATGACGACGGCCACCACGAGCGGCGGCACGCTTCGCCGCCCGACGTCGGCGAACAGGTCGTCGAACAGCTCGTCGGGGAAGAGCGCCAGGCACTCCCGGTGGAGCAGGGCATAGATCGAGTCGGGCCGCACGAGCGGCGCACAGAACTCGGTCGTGTCGCGGAAGGCGTCTCCCTGGCGGGGCGCGGGTCCGAGCGACATCGGCGGTTCCTCGCGATCCGGGCGGCCGTCCATTCGATCGACGGCAGCTCCCTCGCGAGGAATCGTAGCTGCGAACCCGCCTCCCGTCAGCCCGTCAGCGGGCGCGTTTCACACCAACCTCCTAGGCGAATGGGCGATGCCGAGAGAAATGTGGGGCCGGCATCGGCGAGTCACACATGTAACGCACGACGGATGGCGGCGGAGTGATCGTGACCCACGAGTTCGAGGAGCTGGAGGCGGCTCGGACCTACAGGGAGATGTCGGACCTACAAGGAGATGATGGAATCGGGCTGAGTAGCCCTATGTCAAGCCGCCTTCGCCAACACGATCTGCTGCAGGGATCGATGGCGCGCCGGGTCGTACGGAACGCGGTCCTGCCAGCAGCGCCAGAGGACGTACACCCAGGCCCGGGCGAGGATCCGCCCGGCGTGCGGATGGGTCTTCTTGCGTTCGATCGCCCGGC
>JBJKRK010000283.1:0-6596 GCA_046704705.1 Candidatus Limnocylindrales bacterium
GGATGGCCGCGATGCGGGCACGCAACCCGGCGGGCGCCGGCCCACCGGCCAGGCGACGCGTCGCCTCGCGCAGCCGGCGGTCGAACTCGTCGTCGCGCATCCGATCGTTCATCGCGACACCTCCCGAGCGTCGGCGTCGAGGGCCGCGCGCAGTGCGCGCAGGCCGTAGTGGAGGCGGCTCTTTACGGTCCCCGTCCGTTCGCCCGTCCGCGTCGCGATCTCCTCGAGCGAGCAGTCCCCGAAGTAGCGCAGTGCGACCACGATGCGCTGGTCGGGCGGCAGCGCCCGGAGGGCCCGGACGAGGGTGTCGGTCGCATCGACCGTCGCGGTGCGGTCTGGCGTGGCGGCGGTGTCGAGCGCCGCCGGGTCGGTGGCGCCGACACGCTGCGATCGGAGGCGGTCGCGGCAGGCGTTCACGACGATGCGCGTGAACCAGGCGGCGAAGCGCTCCTCGTCGCGCAGATCGGCGAAGTGGCGCCACGCCCGCACCGCGGCCTCCTGGACCGCATCCTCCGCCTCCATGCGGTCCCCTCCGAGGATGACGGTGGCGAGGCGGCAGGCCTCGTCGAGGTGGCGATCGACGAGACGCGCGAAGGCCGTTTCCTGTTCGGCCTCACCCATGACGACGGACCGGACTCGCACGTGCCTCGTCTCCCATGCCGCGATTCTGTCCATCCTGGCGAAATGACGGTCCGCGAAGCCCGGGAGGTTCAATCTTCGGACGGGGAGGTCCACGGAAGCCAGCAACGTCTGTCTCCGTGCGCGGATAGATCCGCCAGGGACGATGCACCACCGACCTGACGAGTGTCCCCGAGGTCGCGGGCCGGACGGCAGGGGGTCCTCCCGTATCAACAGTCTCGCAACACTTGCTGCCGCACTCACCCCCGGCCGAGTACCACGTCGATCCCGGCGAGGACGAGCTCGAGGTTCGAGGCCGACAGGCGGCCGGCGCGCTCGGTGAGCGCGCTCCGGTCGAGCGTGACGAGCTGGGAGGCGTTGGCGACGGACGGTTGCGGGAGGCCGGTTGCCCGGGCTGGCAGGAGCACGTTCCCGGGGGCCTCGGCCCACTTGACGTTGCTCGTGAGCACGAGGCACACGACCGTCCGAAGCGCGCTCCCGTTGAACGCGTCGCCCTGCACCACCACGACCGGGCGCCGGAAGCCGGGCTCCGAGCCCGCCGGTTCAGCGAGGTCGGCCCACCAGACCTCCCCCTGGGCGATCACCACTCGGTCGATTCGAGCGTCAGCCTGCTGGCGTGGGCCCCGAACACCTCCGTACCAGCATCGCCCACCTCGGCCACAACGGCGTCGAGCCGGGCCGTGACCTCGTCGGGGGCGTGGCGCGCCACGTACTCGCGGAGGGCCGCGCTGTAGACCTCGCTCCTCGAGCGCCGGGAGCGACGGGCCAGGCGGTCTACTTGGGCGAACAGGTCGTCGGGCACGGAAACTGCTGTCTTCATACCGCGAGTATAACCCGCTCTGGGTGCGGAAGGGCGCGCAACGGCCGCCGCTTCTTCATGTGTCAGGTTGGCCGCCCGCGTCGCAAGAAGTCCGTCCTCCGGCCCGCACACGTACTGCGGCAGGAGTGGCGCTGAGGCTGACGACCTCGTGGCCGTGCAGCGCCTCGAGGAAGGGCTGGAAGCTGCCGCACACGAGGCAGCGCAGGGTCGAACCGTCGACCTCGACCGCGCTGACGCCCGACGCCCGCTCGACCTGACGGATCGGGGGAGCGCCGACAAAGCTGACTTCCACTCGTTGGATCGGTTGCTTCCTGGTCATGCTCGCCAGCCTAGGAGGGCACACCGCAACCAACATCGATGGGATTCGTGATTCGGTAGCGAGATTCGGTGCGAGTCGACCGGTGCCGGGAGTGCCTGCCGTTCGTGCTTCCCTCGTCGCGGTGACCGCGTCCTCTGGCCCAGGATCTGTCGGGACCGCTCATCGGCGTCCGCTACTCGTTCGACGAGGCCATCCAGGCGGCGATCTGGGCGCGTGAGTTGAAGCCGAGCTTGTTCAGGATGCTGCGGACGTGGCTATCGACGGTGTGCTCGGAGATGAACAGGCGCGCCCCGATCTCCTTGTTGCTCAGGCCCTCGGCGACCAACCGCGCGACTTCTGTCTCTCGCTTCGCGAGCGGCCCGGCGCCCGCACCCTCCGGGGTCGCCGCGCCGGCGGCAGGCTCCGACGCACCGAGGGCGAGGCGCACCGCGTCGTCCCGGCGCAGGCGGCTTCCGGCCGAGAACTCGGCCTCGAACCTGGATTGTCCCAGCGCCGCCATCGCCGACGCCCGGGCCTGGCCGGTCAGCGGAGCAAGAAACGGCATTACGCCCCCTCCGGCCGCGGTGCGGACGGCATACCCGGCTCCAAGGAGCTGCGCCGCGAGCCGCGCTTGCCCGGATCTGGCGGCATGGCAGCCCAGCGCGTCGAGCAGGTACGCCTGCTGCACCCGGTCATCGATCTGCTCGGCGATCTGCAGCGCCTCTGCGAACAGGGGCTTCGACGCGGCGAGTTCACCAGCCATGAAGGCAGCCATGCCGAGGTGCATCAGCCAGGTCTTGAGCCCGTAGGAGTCGCCCACTTCTCGGCTGAGTCGCGCGCCTTCGGAGGATGCGGATCTGACCGCCTCGAGGTCGCTCTCGAAGAGGCCGCTGAACGCCCGCGCCTGGAGCACCGCCAGGGTAGCTCCGACGTCATCGAGCTCCGCCGACACCGCTCGAGCCTCGTCGAGCAAGCGCCGGGCAGATGTTCGATCGCCGGCCATGTGCGCACCGATCGAAGCCATGGAAAGGGACTCCACCAACGGGCGGAGACGACCGGCTGCTCGACTCGCGGTCGCCGCTCGTTCGAGGGGCGCCATGGCGGCCGTCGGATCGACCAGCAGCACGGCCAGCATTCCCCGCATGTACTCGGCCCGAGCCTGCGGCTCCGGATCGCCGGGCCCAAGCGCGAGGACCGCATCCAGCCACCGAATGCCTTCGGTGGTCGCACACGTGTACCAGAACCAGCGGAGGGACGCAGCGAGATCCATCCCGCGTGAGATGTCTCCGCGAGCCAGGCATCGTCCGAGGACTGCTCGGATGTTGTCGATCTCCAGCACCGTCCAGGCGAGCCACTCGATCAGTCGATAGCGGGCACCTTCTGCCGACTGATGACACCGCGACACGTAGTACTCGGCACACCGCTCGTCGACGACTTCCTCCTCACCCGCCTCCCGCAGCCTCAGGCTGGCGAACTCGCGCATCGTCTCGTGCAACCGGTAGCAGGCGGGGCCTGCTGTCTCCTCCTTCACCACGAGCGACTTGTCGACCAGCGACGACAGCAGGTCCAGGGCACGCGCGGCCGGCAGGTCGTCGGGGGTACACACCGACTCGACGTCCTCGAGCGTGAACCTGCCCGCGAACGCGCACAGCCGCCGCAGGAGCGCCCGCTCGTCCGCCCCCAGGAGGTCGTGGCTCCACTCGATCGTCGTTCGCAGCGTCTGGTGACGTGGCAGCGCCGCGCGACTTCCGCCCGTGAGCAGCGCGAAACGGTCGGACAGGCGATCGAGGATCTGCTCGACGGACAGGACCCGCGTCCTGGTAGCGGCGAGCTCGATGGCCAGCGGCAGGCCGTCGAGCCGGCGGCACAGGTCCACGACCGCCGCCCGGTTCGAGGAGGTCAGCTCGAACCTGCCCGCTGCTGCTGCCGCCCGCTCGGTGAAGAGGGCGACCGACTCGTTCTGCCGGAGCTGCTCGATGGGTTCGTCCGCTTGCGCCCGCGGCAGCTCCAGGGGTGGGACGGGGAGCACGTACTCGCCCGGAGCCGACAGCGGCTCGCGGCTCGTGGCGATGACGCGCACGCGGGGTGCGGCCTTCAGGATGTCGGCCACGAGCAGCGCGGCCGCGTCGAGCAGGTGCTCGCAGTTGTCCACCACGAGCAGCAGCTCCTTGTCGCGCAGGTACGACAGCAGGAGCGTCTGCGGCTCGGTCGCCGTCTGATCGCGCAACCCGAGCGCTGCCAGCGCGGCGTTGCTGACCAGGGCGGGATCCCGTACGTCGGCGAGCTCGACCAGCCAGGTGCCGTCGGCGAAGCCTCGCGCCAGGTCGGTACCGGCGCGGATCGCCAGGCGTGTCTTGCCCACGCCGCCCGGGCCGACCAGGCTGACCAGGCGGGCAGCGGTGAGCTTCTTCCTGGCTTCCGCAAGCTCTCGGCGACGACCGATGAAGCTCGTCGCCTCGGCGGGCAGGTTACCCGGACGGCGCGTGGGCCTGGCCATGGCGAGCAGCACGGTACCACGGGCATCGGGTGGCGACGAAGGTCGATTCGCTACCGGATCACGAATTCCATCGATGTCGGCGCCCGCATGCCCTCATAGCCTGGCAAGCGTGACCCGGGAGGCCGGTCCAGGGCAACAGCCCGGGCGCGCAAGACCAGGGCCGGCCAGGCCCACCCAGAGGACGGGACTGAAGAACATGGATTCGAACCGAAAGGCCGCCGTCGTTGCAGGCGTGCTGTTCATCGTTGCGACGGTCGCCGACATCATCTCGCGCGCAGTGTTCGTGCAGCCGATCCTGAGCGCTCCGGACTATCTCGCCGGGGTCTCGGCAAACGAAGGCCAGGTCCTGCTCGGGGCGCTCTTGCTGGTGATCGGAGCCGTTGCGGCGGCCGGAATCGCCATCGCGCTGTACCCGGTTCTGCGGAAACACAACGAGGGTCTGGCGCTCGGATCGGTCGGGTTCAGGCTGATCGAAGGGGCGCTCTATCTCGGCATCGTCGTGAGCCTGTTGATGCTGGTCGCGGTGAGCCGCGAGTCTGCGAGCGCGGGAGCCGCGGCGTCCTCGGCCTACGTGGTTCCTGGGGCGTTGTTGCTGGCAAGCCGTGATGCGCTGGGCGAGGTGGCCGTGCTGGCCTTCGGCCCCGGGGCGCTCATGTACTACTGGATCTTCTACCGAACCCGCTTGCTCCCGCGGTGGCTGTCGGCATGGGGCATCCTGGCCATCGTGCTGGTCATGGCGTCCGGCGTCCTCGTCATGCTCGGTCTCGCCGAACCGATGTCGACGACGCAGATCATCCTGGCGGCGCCGATCGGCGTGCAGGAGATGGCGCTGGCCGTCTGGCTGATCGCCAGGGGGTTCAGCCCGAATGCCATCGCTGCCGCGTCTGCGAGTGAGACATCGAGGTGGCAGGCCGCCGCGTCGGGATCCGCAGCGTAGAAGCGCACCACGGCGGAGAGGGTCAGTGTCGCCGGCGCTGACCCTCTCGCCAACCTCGGATCAATCGCCTGCGCTGGGCACATGCGCGCTGATCGCGGTGCCCGGCATGCTCGTTGAGGCCCTGGACCCCGCGTGAGTCGCGGATCGACGCCAGGGTCATTCGGCCCGCCTCCCGCAACCTCGCGCGCGGCGGACCCGTGGGGCTTCGACACCAGCGACGCCGTTCAGGGCGGACCTCGGGGCTCGGCCGGGTACGTCAACGCAACGGGTGGGCCAGGCCTGCTCGAATGGCCGGGGCGAGAGCGCTCGCCCCGACAAACCGGCTGCCTGACGCGTCCGCGCCGTCCCTGGTTCAAGTTGCACGCCGCTCGATTGGAGAATAAGCTTTGATCATGAGCTTGCGAGTAAAGGCGAAGCGCCAGCGCGGCTACACCCGCGTGAGCACGAAGCACCAGGTGACCATCCCGCTGGATGCCCTCGCGCAGGCTGGGCTCCACACGGGCGATCGCCTGCGGGCCGAAGTTCGTGGACCCGGGGAGGTCGCGCTGGTCCGCGATGATGATCCCGTCGCCCATTTCGCGGGCGCGCTGACGGACGTCTACCCCGCCGGTGAACTCGACGAGCTGCGTCGCGAGTGGAGCTGACCGTCCTCGACGCCGGGGTTCTCATCGCCGTCCTCGACGGCAGCGACGCGCACCACGCTGCCGCGTCCGACGCCGTGCGCGCCGTCCTCGCCCGCGGCGACCGGGTCGTGCTCCCGGCCTCGGCCTACGCCGAGATCCTCGTGGCGCCCAACCGACGGGGAGGGGAGGCGGTCGCCACCGTCGACGCCTTCGTGGATGCGTTGCCGGCCCCCGTCGAGCCAGCCACGCGGGCGATCGCCGCCCAGGCTGCTGAGCTGCGTGCCCGCCACGGTGCGCGGTTGCGATTGCCGGATGCCCTGGTCGTGGCGACCGC
The DNA here is from genome assembly GCA_046704705.1 of Candidatus Limnocylindrales bacterium. Lineage (GTDB taxonomy): Bacteria > Chloroflexota > Limnocylindria > Limnocylindrales > CSP1-4 > JBJKRK01. The sequence continues at coordinate 6,149 of JBJKRK010000283.1, forward strand.
GATGGTCGTCGGTGCCAGGCGCGTCATTACCACCGACGGGGGATGGCCTGAGCTGTCTGTCCCAGTGGAGCTCGTTCCGGCCGATCCAGCCTGAGGCGGACTCCACCCAGCGGCGTTGCGCAGGAACACCGGCGTTCACATCGGCAGCCAGCAGCGAGTGATTCAGAGCAGACAACAGGCTCGGATCGCGAGTCGGCACCGGTGGCGCGACCCCGACCTCCCGGTGAGGTGTAGTGGCAGAACGTCATTGTGGGCTGCGGTAGAACGGTATTCACGCCTGCGGCAGAGTGGGGCGAGAGGGCTCGACCTGACAAACCAGGGCAGGGATTGGCTGTCGCCGGCCGCCGTCTGACGCGGGGGCGCGACCTACCGGATCAGCTCGACCACGAGCCCGTCGAGATCCAGGTGGCTCCAGGATTGATCCGCCGACAGGGCCGTGGCGTTCATC
>JBJKRK010000284.1:0-12303 GCA_046704705.1 Candidatus Limnocylindrales bacterium
TCCCGGTGCAGCTCGTCGACGACAGCACAGGCCCGCTCCTCGTCAAGGTGCAGGCCGAGATCAACAACCCCAAGTGGGGCCTCCTGTGGGTCGACGGTGACGAGGCGTTCGCCTCGATGGACCAGCAAGACTACCTGGTCAAGGGTTTCGAGCCGAACGTCGACTTCAACTCCCTGGGCACCTCGCTCATCCCGTCCGACCAGAGCTACATCCCGACTGGCGTCACCATGGCCGGCACCGTCGTCTACGACACGAAGACGGTGAAGAACCCGCCCACGAGCTGGAACGACCTCCTCTCCGCGCAGTGGAAGGGCGCGGTCGGCATGAACGACCCGGCCGTCTCGGGCCCCACCTATCCCTTCGTGGCCGGCCTCTTCAACTACCTGGGCGGCGTCACGCAGGGTGAGCAGTTCCTGACAAAGCTCAAGGCGAACGGCCTGCACATCTTCCAGACGAACGGCGATACGCTGCACGCCCTCGAGGCGGGACAGATCAAGATCGCCCTGATCCAGAGCTCGGCCGGCATCGGGGCCGGGCTGAAGACGCCCGGGATCAAGACAGCGTTCATCGGGCCGTCGACGCCGATCCCGAGCGTGATCGGCATCGACGCCAAGGCATCGCCGTCGGAGATCGCCGAGGCCGAGCAGTTCGCCGAGTACGTCCTCTCGCCCGCCGGACAGCAGGTCATGCAGTCGGGCGACCCGCACGGGGACTCGCTGTACTGGCCGGTGCTGAGCGGCGTCAATCCGCTCCCCGCGCTGCCGCCGCTCTCTTCGGTGCCCGCCAAGGCGATCAACGCGTACACCTGGGGGGCGCGCGAGTCCGCCATCAACACGTGGTTCACGAACAACATCGTTCATTGATCCACGGTCCCGATGCGCTCCCTGGGGGGCGGCCGTTCAGAAGCCGGCATGGCCCGTGGTGACCCGCAGGTCGCCGGCGGTCGGTTGCCCTCCGATCCCTCGATGAACCCACTGCAGCCTGCCGTGCACGCGGCGGCCGCACCCAGGGCGTGGCGGATTTCCCGCCACGCCCTTTCCCGCTTGCGCCATCGCGCGCAGAAGCTGACCGGGGCAGCCCTGCTCTGGTTGATCCTGGCGGTGCTCCTGATCCTGCCGATGGGGTTCTTCCTCGTGCAGGCCTTCAGCCCCCGTCTGTTCGGACAGGGCACCGCGCTGTTCACCCTGGCGAACTTCCAGGCGCTGCTGTCCGGCGGGGTCCTCCAGGGGCTCTTCAATTCGTTGTGGGTGAGCAGCCTGACCGCACTGATCGCGACGGCGATCGGCTTCGCGCTCGCCTGGGGGGTGCACCGGACGAACCTCTGGGGTCGCCGGGTCTGGAGCCTGCTGGTGTGGGCGCTGCTCCTGATGCCCACGTTCCTCGCCGCCGAGGGCTGGGAGTACCTGCTCCAGCCGCACGGCGTGCTCGCGCAGTTCGGGATCGACTCGGCGGGCGCGTACGGCGTCTTCTTCGGACCCGCGGGGGTCGTGCTCGTCCTGTCGCTCTCGGCTGTCCCCTTCGCCTACATGGCGGTGTCCGCCGCGCTGCTCAGCCTCGGCTCGGAGTTCGAAGAGGCTGCCCGGGCGCACGGCGCAGGCGTGCTCGGCGCGATGCGGATGCTCCTCCCGATCCTCGCACCGGCGCTCCTCTCTGCCGCGGCGATCTCGTTCGCCGAGAGCATGAGCGATTTCGGCGTCGCGTCGACGCTGGCCGCGAGTGCGAACTTCCCTGTCGCGACATACGTCCTTTTCCAGGCCGTCGACAACAACCCGGCCGACTTCGGCCTCGCCGCCGCGGTTGGCTGGCTCCTGGTGGCGAGCGCCGCGATCCCCATCGCCGCGCAGGGCTGGGCGATGCGCGGTCGTTCGTACGCCGTCTTCTCCGGGCGCAGCCGGGCCCCGGCGCGGATGCAGCTGCGCCGGCGCATGCAGTTCGTCGCCGGCGGGGCGACGTTGCTGCTGTTCGGCGTGGCCCTGGGTGCGCCGATTCTCGGCGCATTCGTCGCCTCGATGCTGCGCAACTTCGGGTCGACGTTCAGCCTCCACGCGCTGACGCTGGAGAACTACGCGCAGGTCTTCCAGGGCAGCCGGGAGCTGGAGGGCCAGACGAACCTCCTTGGTCCGCTCGGGTTCTCGACGCAGATGGCGCTGGTGACGGCCGTGATCGTGGCCTTCCTGAGCCTGGCCATGGCGCGCCTGCTCACCTCGCGCACGGGAGGCACGGTCGCGCGGTTCGCCGACCTCGTGCTGCTCGGGTCGGTGGCACTGCCGGGCATCGTGCTCGCCGCCGGGTACATCTTCGCCTACAACCTGCCGCTGGCGGGTAACCTGGGCCTGGACCTGTACGAGACGGCGCCGCTGCTCGCGATGGGCTACATCGCCACGGCCCTGCCCAGCCAGGCCCGCCTGATGGTGGGCCCGGTCTCCCTGCTGCAGGACTCGCTGGTGACCGCCGCGCGGGTGCACGGGAGCTCGGCGATCGCGGCCTGGGGACGTGCCGTTCTCCCCACGCTCTCGCGGGTGCTCCTGTGGGCCGGGCTGCTCACGTTCGCCAAGACGCTCCTCGAGCTGCCGGTCAGCCAGCTGCTGTATCCACCCGGCTCGCCACCGATCTCCGTGGCGATCAACAACTACATCGCCGGCTACTACTACGGCGAGGGGACGGCGATGACGGTCATGGCGCTGGGCGAGCAGTTCGCCGTGATCCTCCTCGCCCTCGGACTGTTCAGGCTGCTCGCCCCCCGGGGCTGGCAGCGCGTCGGAGGACCCACCGGATGAGCGTGTTCCAGGCACGGAAGCGTGACCACGTGGATGTGGACCGCAGCCGCCGGGCGCCGTCAGTCGCCCTCGAGGGCGTCGGCAAGCGGTACGGCAACAACCCCGCGCTCGACGGGGTGAGCCTGGAAGTGCCGGCGGGGACCTTCGTCGTCCTGCTCGGGCCCTCCGGCTCGGGCAAGACGACGCTCCTGCGCTGCCTGGCCGGCATCGAGCGCGTCTCGTCCGGGCGCATCGCGATCAACGGGTCGGCCGTCGCGGACCGCGACGTGCACCTGCCTCCCGAACGCCGCGACCTGGGCATGGTGTTCCAGGACTACGCGCTGTGGCCTCACCTGACGGCGCAGCAGAACGTGGAGTTCGCGCTGCGCCGGCGGCACCTCGCCAAGGCGGAGTCGCAGGCACGGGCGCGCGAGATGCTCGCTCGCGTGGGGTTGGTCCAGCTGGCCGGCCGCTACCCGAACGAGTTGTCCGGCGGCGAGCAGCAGCGCGTGGCGCTCGCCCGCGCGCTCGTCGCGAACACCGGGCTGCTGCTCTTCGACGAGCCGCTCTCCAACCTGGATGCCAACCTGCGAGAGCAGCTCCGCGTCGAGATCGCCACGCTCGCCCGCGAGAGCGGCGCGACCGTCGTGTACATCACGCACGATCAGGCCGAGGCGTTCGCCCTGGCGGACCTGATCGGCGTGCTGCAGGGTGGCCGGCTCGTACAGCTTGCCACCGCCGAGGAGCTGTACCGCCGGCCGGCGAGTGCGTTCGTCGCGCGCTTCACGGGTCTGTCGGGAGAGCTCGAAGCCCGCGCTGAGGAAGACGGACCGTCCGTCGACCTGTCTCTCCGGGTCGACGGCCCCGTACCGGCGCGCCTGCGGGCACAGGCGGGGGATGCCCTGCGGGCCGGCCAGCGCTGCCGGTTGCTCATCCGGCCGTCCGCAATCCGGCTGGTGGCCGCCGGGTCCCAGGGTTCACAGCTGACCGGCCGCGTGGCCGACGTCGCCTTCCGCGGGCGCGGCTACGACCACGCCATCGCGGTGGGCGACGCGCAGCTCGTGGGGGTCCACGACGAGCGTCGCTGGGAGCGCGGACAGCCTGTTGGGCTGGAGCTCGATCGATCCGGCTGCTTCGCGTTCGCCGGCCCGTCAGCCGAAGGAGCGACGGTCGCGCTCCCCGTGCCCTCGCGCGACCCTCGGCCGAACTGAACACCCCGGGCGCGCTGTCCGCGTGCCGCGCGGCGCCTGCCGCGCGTCGCCTGCCGCCGGCGCACCGCATGCTCCCGCCCGATTGCAGTTCGCTAACCATCCGAACACACCGCGTACACCTCCGCGTGCCATCGTTGCTGCCGAGGAGGCTGTCGACGCCAGGGGGCGTCCGAAGCGCAGGTCTGCCGGAATGGTAGCGTCGAGTGTCCGCCCTCCAGCCAGGGAAACGGAGCAGCCTCGAAACCCGCTGCTCGTCGCGATCGACCTTGATGGGACACTGCTCGATCCGAGTGGCGGAATCGGGCTGCGCACGCGCCAGGCGATCCAGACGCTCCGGGCGTCGGGCGTCGCGGTCATCCTCGCATCGGGCCGGTCGCCCTGGAGCATGCGGGAGGCCTGCCAGGCCCTCGGGCTCGACGGGCCGCAGATCACGATGCAGGGAGCGCTGCTGGCATCGCCCCTCACCGGCGCGTCCTGGGGCGCGTGGACACTTTCGGCGGCGGATGTGCGGGACCACCTGGAGCTGGCCCGCGCCTGCGGCACGCCGCCCGCCCTCTGCTTCGCCGATGGGTGGCGGGCCGAGGATCTGCCGGTGCCGGGCGACACGCTGCCCCGGATCCTGCAGGCCGAGGGCACGCACTTCCAGCAGGTGCCGTCGCTCTGGGAGTGGGCAGGGCGCGGCGCGATCCGCACGTTTCTCTACACCACCGGGGAGAACCACGCCCGCGTGCTCGACGCGGCCAGGCGCAGGTTCGGCAGCCGCTACGCGCTGACCTGGGGCGACGAGCACGGCATCGAACTGCTCGCCGGGGAGGCGAGCAAGGGCACGGCGCTGCGGGCCGTGGCCCGGCGTCTGGGCATCCCCGTGGAGCGCGTCGTTGCGATCGGTGACGGTCCCAACGACCTGTCGATGTTCGCGGCTGCGGGGGTCTCCGTCGCGATGGGTGCCGCTCCGCCGGAGGTCCGCGCCGCGGCCGACATGGTCGTCGGCATCGACGCGGCCGAGGGCGTGTACGAGGCGCTGCTCCGCCTGTTTCCCGCAACGCTCGAGGGCACTGCGCGGCGCACTCCCCGCCTGCCCCGCATCCAGCACGCGAGGCTGGCGCAGTCGGGAAGCCCGCTCGACGTGCGCGCCGACGCCGTCGCGGCCGCGGGCGACCGGTCGACGAGGGTCGGCGAACTCGACCTCGACCTGTGGTTCGGCTGAGGCTTCGACCTGGTTCGGCGAGGCTTCGGCCTGCGGCCCGATGCACCCGTGAGCCGGGCAGCGTCGCGCCGCGACCTCCCAGCGCCCAGCGCGCTGCCGCGGCCACACACACGATCGCGCCGCCGATCGCCAGCGGCAGCCTCCCGGTCAGCACGCTGACGACGACGAGCGCCAGGCCCACGAACGCGATGGCGGCTACCGGCAGGCGGATGAGCTGCACGGAATGTCCCTCAGGGTCGTGCTGCGGGTCGGCCGGTCAGGCTTCCCGTTCCAGCGCATCCGGCGCAATGAGCCAGCGCAGCTGGCCCCCGCCCGCGTGGAGCGGGCGGAGCGCCTCGATGCGTGCAAGCGCCCCCTTCGCCAGGTGCAGGTCGGCGTCGCCGCATAGCTCGCCGGCGAGCGCGCTGAAATCGGGATCGTGCCCCACGACGAGCACCTGCGCCGGGTCGCCCGCCTCGTGCAGGATGGCCTCGAGGTCGCCCAGATCGAGCGGGCCGGCGAGCCGCTCGTCGATCCGGACAGCGGCGCCCAAAGCCTTGGCCACGAGGTCGGCGGTCTCGGATGCGCGGGCCTTCGGGCTGCTGATGATCGCGCCCGGCTTCAGCCCGAGCCCCGACAGGTGGCGCCCCAGGCGCTCCGCCTGTCGACGGCCTCGCGCGCTCAGCGGCCGGGCGGCGTCAGAGCCGCTCCACTCCGTCCTGCTGCCGGCATGCGCATGGCGCAGCAGGAACAGGTCGACCGTCCGGTCGGTGGTCGTCAACGAGCCGACTCCGAACTCAGGCCCGACCGTGGCACCCGTACCGGCGATGCGCACGTGACCTGCCAGGCCGGATCCTCACGGGTTCAGGTCCTCGACCTGGGCACTGGCGAGGAACACGACATCTTCGGCGATGTTGGTCGCGCGGTCGCCGATGCGCTCCAGATAGTGCGAGGCAATCAGGATGCGCATGCCGCGCTCCACGTTGGCGGGATCCGCGCGCATCAGCTCGGACAGCTTCTCGAACGCCCGGTGGTAGAGGTGGTCGATCTCGTCGTCACCGGCAGCCACCTCGCGCGCAGCCACCTCGTCCGCGTCCACCAGCGCACGCATGACGCCGTGCACCAGGTTCGCGCCCAGCTCGCCCATCTGGGGCAGGTAGACGTACTGGCCCAGAGGCGCCTCGGGGGCCAGGTGCTGCACCTGCTTGGCCACCGAGCTCGCGTGGTCGCCGATCCGCTCCAGCTCGTACGTGACCTCGTTCAGGCTCAGCAGGTAGCGCAGATCCCGCGCCACCGGCTGCTGCGTGGCGATGACGCGGGTGATCGCCGCCATGATGCGTCGCTGCGCCTCGTTGATCTCCACGTCGCGCTCGATCACGCGCGTCGCCGCGTCGATGTCGTGCGCACGCAGCGCGCCGATCGCCGCCCGGATCGCCTCCTCGACCTGCGAACCCATGCGGAAGATCTCGTCCCGGATCTCGCGCAGCTCGCGATCGTACGCCTCGCGGGTGGGGTGACGCAGCAGCGCGCTCGCCTCGGCCGCAGACGGGCTCGGAACCGTGGCAGACGCGACAGGCAGGACGTCCGCCTGGTCGGGCGCGCCGGTGGGCGCCGGCTGTGCCTGGTCTGTCATGTCGTTCCTCCTGTCCTCAGCCGAATCGGCCGGAGATGTAGTCCTCCGTGAGTCGCTCGCGTGGGTTGGTGAAGATCTCGGAGGTGTCCCCGAACTCGACGAGGTACCCCGCCGCATCGGGGCCGACCGTGAGAAACGCGGTCTGGTCGCTGACACGGGAGGCCTGCTGCATATTGTGCGTGACGATGACGATCGTGTAGCTGGAGCGCAGCTCGTCGATCAGCTCTTCGATCTTCAGTGTCGACATCGGATCGAGAGCCGAGGCCGGCTCGTCCATCAGGACCACGTCGGGCTCGACCGCAATCGCGCGGGCGATGCACAGCCGCTGCTGCTGGCCTCCGGAGAGCGCTCCGCCGGGCGCGCGCAGCTTGTCTCGCACCTCGTCCCACAGCGCGGCCCGACGCAGGCTCTGCTCGGCGATCTCGTCGAGCAGGCGTCGGTCGCCGATGCCGGCCAGCTTCAGGCCCGCCACCACGTTGTCGTAGATCGACATGGTGGGGAAGGGGTTGGGGCGCTGGAAGACCATGCCGATGCGACGGCGCACCATCACCGGATCGACCCCTGGCGCGTAGATGTCCTCGCCGTCGAGCCGTACGCCGCCCTGGATCCGCGCGCCGGGCGTGACCTCGTGCATGCGGTTCAGGCAGCGGATCAGAGTCGACTTCCCGCATCCGGACGGACCGATGATCGCGGTCACGGAGTTCGGGCGCACCGTCAGCGTGACGTCGCGAAGCACCAGGCGCTGTCCGTAGTACGCGTGCAGGTGCTCGACGTCGACCTGGACGGCCGCCTGCGCGACTGCTGCCGCCCGTTCGCGGGCCGTGACGTCCAGCGCCAGCGGCCGGGCGGTTTCCGCGCCGGCGAGCGCTTCGGAAGACTGGTCGGCCATTGCAGACATCGTTCTACACACCAGCTGCACCGCGCCGTCGCAGGACGAAGCGGGTGAGGAGAGAGAAGGCTAGCACGAGCAGGACCAGGATCAGCGACGCCGCCCACGCCTGCGCGTGCCACGACTCGAACGGGCCCGACGCGTACACCCAGATGCGCAGCGGCAACGCGTCCATCGGCTCGCCCAGCGAGGTGGTGACGGTCTGGTTCCCCAGCGCCGTGAAGATCAGGGGCGCGGTCTCCCCGGCGATCCGGGCGACGCCCAGGAACACGCCGGTGATGATGCCCGCGCCGGCCGCGGGCAGCACGACACGGACGATCGTCTTCCACGGGGGGACTCCCAGCGCATACGCCGCTTCCCGCACGGATCCGGGCACCAGCCCGAGCATCTCATCGGTGATGCGGGCGACGGTCGGGATGATGATGACGGCGAGCGCCACGGCACCGGCGAGTGCGCTGAAGGTTCCCATGGGGACGACGACGATGCCGTAGGCGAACAGCCCGACGGCGATGGTGGGAATGCCCGCCAGCACGTCGATGAGGAAGCGAATGACCGTCGCCCCCCGCGCCCCCGCGTACTCGCGCGTGTACACGCCGGCCAGGAGAGCGATCGGCGTGCCGATGAGCGTTCCCAGTCCGACCATGATGACGGTGCCCACGATGGCGGGCGCGACGCCGCCCCCGGGGAAGCCCGCCGGTGCCGGTGCCTGGGTGATGAGCGCGAGGTTGAGGGCGGGAAGGCCCTGGATGAGGACGTAGGCGACCACCAGCACGAGCGGCACGGAGGCGAGCAGCGCGGCCAGCGCGAGGAGCGCCCGCATGACCCTGTCCACCGCGCGACGGCGGCCGAGGCTCCGCGCGGCAATGCTCGCGACGCCGCCCTTCGCCATCATGCGAGCACGCTCCGCGAGCTCGAACCGTACGCGACACGCCAGACGAGCAGCCGGGCCGCCGCGTTGATCACGAGCGTGATGACGAGCAGCAGCAGGCCGATCTCGATGAGGGAGCTGCGGTACAGCTGCGTCGTCGCCTCGGTGAACTCGTTGGCGATTACGCTCGCCATCGTGTAGCCCTGCGAGAACAGCGAGGCCGAGATCGTCGGCGCGTTGCCGATCACCATCGTGACGGCCATCGTCTCGCCCACGCCGCGCGCGAGGCCGAGGATCCCCGCCCCGATGATGCCGCTGCGCGCGTACGGGAGGACGCCCACGCGGATCGTCTCCCAGCGAGTGGCGCCCAGCGCGAGCGCGGCTTCCCGCTGCGAGAGCGGCACCGCGGCCACGACATCACGTGAGACGGCGGCAACGGTCGGCAGGACCATGATCGTGAGCACGACGACGGCCGCGAGGTTGCCGATGCCGATCGGGTTCCCGGCGAACAACGGCACCCAGCCGAGGGACGAGTGCAGCGGTTCCTCGACGAACGTCCGCAGCCACGGTGCGAGGACGAAGATGCCCCACAGGCCGTACACCACGCTGGGGATCGCGGCGAGCATCTCCACCATGAAGCCCACCGGCCGGGCGATCCACGCCGGCGCGAGCTCGACCAGGTACAGGGCCACGCCGACGCCCACGAGCATGGCGAGGATGAGGGCGGACACCGAGGTCAGCACGGTGCCGTAGATGAAGGGCAGCGCCCCGAAAATGCTGTGCACCGGATCCCACGTCGTGCCCCACAGGAACCGGTCGCCGTTGTGGAGGATGCCGGGGATCGATTCCTGCGCGATGACCGCGACGATCCCGGCGATCACCGCGATGACGGCGAGCGAGGCGAGGACGACCAGGCCGTGGAAGATGGTTTCGCCGTGCCGCGGCCGGCGCTGGGCCAGCAGCGCGCGCGCCGCCCCGACTTCCAGGCGTCGTCCGGTCACGGACATGTGAGCGAGAGAACTGCGTGGCACCGCATCAGACAGCCCGATGATCGCATACGACCGATGCGCGATGCAGCTCCCCGCCGCCGGGGGCGAGGAGCTGCGAGTCGCGCGCGACGGATGACCGTGGCTACTTCAGGACCGGCTGTCCGCCGACCGTGACTTCCTTCAGGATCGGCTCGACCTTCGCGACCAGGTCGGGCGCCATCGCCGATTCGTCGGCCTGCGCGGCGTACTGCTGGCCGTCGTGAATGGCCCACCAGAGGAAGTGCACCATGGCGGTGACTTCGGTGGACTTGCTCGCCGGGTAGTTCTTGTACAGCAGCACCCAGGTGCTCGCGCCGATCGGGTACGCCTTGGGGTACGAGGCAGGCGGGTTGACGATCAGGAACCGCAGGTCCGCCGGTGCGTTCGGGACGGCGGCCGCCACGGCGTCGGTCGTCGACTGCAACGTCGGCTTGATGTAGTTGCCCGCGGCGTTCTTCACCGCGGCGACCGGCAGGTTGTTCTGCAGCGCGTACGAGAGCTCGACGTAACCGATCGCGCCCGGGGTCTGCTTCACCAGCGCGGTCACGCCCGCGCTGCCCTTGCCGCCGGCGCCGACCGGCCAGTTCACCGACGTGTCCTGTCCGACCTGGCTCTTCCACTGCGGGCTGTCACCGGAAAGGAACGCCGTGAAGTTGTAGGTGGTGCCGGAGCCGTCACTGCGGTGCACGACGGTGATCGTGTCGCTGGGAAGCGTCACGCCGGGGTTGTCCGCCTGGATCTCCGGATCGTTCCACTTCGTCACCTTGCCCAGGTAGATGTCGGCCAGGGTGGTCGGGCTGAACTGCAGCGGGGACGTGAAGTTCGGCAGGTTGTAGGTGATCGCGGCGGCCCAATGGATCATCGGGATGTTCAGGACCGGCACGCCGATCTGCTGCATCTGCTGGTCGCTCAGGTAGATGTCCGAGGCGCCGAAGTCGACGGTCTTGGCCGTGAACTGTGTGATGCCGCCGCCGGAGCCGATCGCCTGGTAGTTCAGCGAGACGCCCGGGGCAACCTTCTGCTGGTAGATCTGGGCTGCCGCGCTCAGCCAGGGGTAGATGGCGGTGGAGCCGGCGCCGGTGATCTGGGCCTTGTCGTTCTTGCCGATCGTGGTTGACGGCGAGACGTTGCTGTAGTCGGGCGCGGACGCAGCGGCCTGGCTGGCTCCGGGCTGCGACGCTGCCGCCGACGCGGGTGACGACGAGCTACCCGCGGAGCTGGTGCACGCGCCGGCCACCAACGCCAGCGCGAGGCCCGCGGCGACGAGGCCGCGCGGTCGTTCGAGCATGAGATCCTTTCCTCCTCAGGAAACGGTCCTTGTCGTGCAGAGCGTGACGGCGGAGCATCAACGCCGTGTGCGCGGGCGGTTAACGTCTGATGATCCGGCCCGCGGGCAGGTACCCCCGGGTGGAACGAGGAGGGGAGGTCGGCCTGAGATGCTCGAGGCGGGCGCGACGGCAGGCGCGCCGTACGTGGGTGCCGCGGTTGCGGTCGGCAGCACGAGCGTCCACTTCACGGCGGCCCTGCTCGACCCGGCGGGCCTGCGGGTGGTCGGAGACGCCAGCGCCTTCCTGAACCTCGGGTGGATCGTCGACAGGGAGGGAGGGCTCCCGCCGAAGGTCCGCGCCGACCTCGTCGACGTCCTCCTCGAGTACCGGCAGCAGGCGATCGCGCTCGGTGCGGCGGATCTCACCTTCGTCGCCACCGAGCCGCTGCGCCGCGCGAGCAATGCGGTCGAAGTCGCAGGCGCCGTGCTGGAGGCGACCGGAGAGCCGCTGCGCGTCCTGACCCACGATGAAGAGGGCCTGCTGGCGCTCCTGGCGGTCTCGGGGGGCGCGTTCCCGGAGCGCCCGCTGCTGGTGGTGGACGTGGGCGGTGGCTCCACCGAGTTCGTGCTCGCGGGCCCGGACCTGCCGCCGGTCACCGCATCGGCGAGCGTCGGCGCGGCGCGGCTCACCGTTGCCGTCGTCGAGTCCGATCCGCCGACACCCGCGGAGCTCGAGGCGCTTCGCACCCGGGCTCGGGATGCCGTCGCGCGCGTCGACCTGGAGCACGAGAACCTCCGGGTTTCGCGGGACGGCCGCGTCGTGCGCTTCCCCGTGCGACGGGAGCAGCACGTGGCCGAGGCGGTCTTCGTCGGCGGCACCGCGACCAACCTCATCCGCATCGTCCCCGCGGCGGCCGGGGACGGGGTTCTCACCCATCGACGGCTGCTCGCGGCCTACCGGACGCTGGGGCGGATGCCGACGGAGGCGGTTGCCGGGCGCTTCGCGGTGACCCCGCTGCGTGCACGGATCCTTCCCGGCGGCGCGGCGATCGTGGAGGCGGTGATGGCCCGCTACGGTCTGAAGAGCGCGCGCGTGACGCCGTTGAGCCTGCGGGAGGGCGTCATCCTTCTCGTGGCGCGGACCGGTGCGGCGTGGCGAGAACGCCTGTCGGAGTTGCTCGCCGGCGGCTCAGGGGAAAGCGGCAGCTGACGCGCCGTCGTCGGCGGCCTGCGTGTCCGACGCACCGGCAAGCTCCACCCAGCGGAGCGCGTACGCCGTGAGCACCGCCCGGCGGTGCACCCTGTCGCCCGCGCCGGGACGGTCGATCCCGCCCGAGTGGAGGCTTTCGCGCGCGTAGCTCGCGGCGAGCGACTCGAGCGAGCGGATGGCGGCCAGGTCGGCGCGCGCTGCCGCGAGCTGCCTGGCGAAGCTGCGGCTGAGCAGGGTGCCCGTCTGCCCGGAAGA
>JBJKRK010000285.1:0-3748 GCA_046704705.1 Candidatus Limnocylindrales bacterium
CCGTAGGACGCCAGCACCTGGTACCCCGGGCCCAGGTAGCGCTCGATCGTGCGCGCCTTGGCGGGCGACTCCACGACCACGAGGTTCTTCGTCATCGCGCGGGAGTGTAGCATCCGCCCCCTTGCCGCCCGCTCATCCCGGACTCGCGCCGGGGGATGCGACGGGGCGATGCTGCACTCGGGAAGCCGCCCCCGACGCTGCCCGCTGGGGATGCGACGGGGCGATGCCGCGCTCGGGAAGCTGTCCCCGATTCTGCCCGCTGGGGATGCGACAGGGCGATGCTGCACTCGGGAAGCCGCCCCCGACGCTGCCCGCTCCGGAGCCGATCGGCCTCAGGACTCGCGGATCCGGCGCAGCAGCTCCTCATCCAGCTCGAGCGGGGGTTCCTCGCCGCGAACCTCCGCGACAGGGGCGCGGATCGCCTCGCGCTCTTCGCTCGGGATCTCGACGAAGCGCACGTGCACCAGCGGGATCAGGAACGTGCTGTCGCCTCGGTCGATCGCGACGGGGCGCTGGCCGTTGGCCAGGCGCAGGTTGGTGCAGGTGAGGCAGACGTCACCGGCACTGGGAAGCGCGGGCAGATCGGCCAGCATGGGCTGCTCGCCGGCCAGGTGGATGATCACGCCCCGGATCATCGCTCGCGCGCTCCAGGCGCGATCGGACGCGCTGCAGGCACGAGCGGACCCGCTCCAGGCGCGAGCGGAACCGGTCCAGGCGCAAGCGGACGCGCAGCAGGTGCACTCGAACGCCCGACCGCCATGCGATCTAGCCGCCGTAGAAGTCGAACACCACGATGCCGTACCCGTGGTATTCCCAGATGCCCACACCCACCGACGTGAACTTCGCGTTCTTCAGGTTCGCCCAGTGGCCGCCGTTGTACGGCTTCTCCGACTGGAAGAACAGGATCGCGTTCAGGACCATCCCGCGCACGGTGTTCGACTCGCAGCCGATGTTCTCGCCCCACTGCCAGCCCGTGTATCCCGCCTGTTTCAGCCGGTCGCCGGGCGTGCCGTCGAGGAAATGGTCGCAGGCGTGCTCCGTGGCGAGGAGCCGAGCGTACGGCCTGGTGACCGAGTTCGAGATGCCCGCGTTCAGCCGCAGGGGTGCCACGTACGCGCTGTAGTGGCCGGAGCCGTTCTGGCTGCAGGTTCCGTTCGACAGCACCCAGCCGCCGGTCCGCGTGCAGTTCAGCAGGCTGAGCGCCCACGTCTCGTAGCTGTACCAGGGGGCCCCGCTGACCGACGACGACGGTGCGGGGGCAGTGGCCGGGCTGCTCGAAGTGCTCTTCTTCGGAGCCGCGACGGCTGTCGCGACGGTCGCCGGGCGCGGCGCCGCCGGGGCCACGCGAAACGCCGAGCGGATCTCCGTCGCGCCGGAGGGCATGCTGAGGGGAAGCCCATCCACGGACCGCGCCCCCGACCCGACGCTCATCACGTACGCGCGGCCATGCGTCAGCGGACGCGTCGGCTCGAACACGAGCACGGTGTCGCCATCCGCCCAGCTGAACTTCCCGGCGTTCGCGGCGACGCCGGAGAGACGAAAGGCGGCCTGTGTCGATGCCCGGTCCATCGGGCGGCTGAAGCGCACGCTCACCGCCGTTCCCGGATCGATCCGCTGCGCGCCGGCGGTCGGCCTGAAGCGAACCACCGTCGGCGCGGTGACCGCGCGGACGACGAGACGCGGCGGCGCGTCCAGCTGCGTGCCGTTGGGGGTCACCACCGGGCCGTCGAGCGTGGCCACGTACACCGCATTCGGCTGGAGCGATTCCGTCGGCGTGAACGTGACGCTCTGTGTGGGGCCCGACGGGTCGGCGGAGCTGAAGAAGCCGGGCAGGCTGGGGCTGATCGAGAAGGCCGATTCCACGCTTGCGGCCTCGACCGGGGTCGAGAAGCGCAACTGGAAGGCTGTGTCGGCAAGGGCCCGCGTGCCGCTCGTCGAGGTCGGCGCGATCGTGGCCGTCGGAGCGGGGTCGGTGAGCATCACCGCGGTCGCCGGGTGGGCCAGCGGCCTACCCGCGTCGGAGCGCGCCGCGGCGCCCACGGTGAACGTGTAGAAGGTGCCGGGCTGCCAGCTCCCGGCCGGACCGATCTCCAGGCGACGCGACGTCGCGTCCCAGCGCAGGTGGACGGCGCTGCGGGGCTCCACGACGAGGGCCTGCGAGACCGAGGCCCGATCCATCGGAGCGTTGAAGTCGATCTCCACCCGCTGCTGCGGGCCCACGCCGGTCTCGACGGGCGTGACCAGGCGCGCCAGGGCCTGCGGGTCGACGGGCGGCGGATGGTAGGCCGTGGCGGGCCGGAGGCTCAGCACGGCGAACGCCGCCACCGCGCCAAGTCCGGCAAGCGCGAGGGCGGCGCGCCGCCAGTTGACGGGACCGCGCGCCAGAGCTCGCAGGTAGACCTGAAGGAACACGGGGACCGCCCGGATCGCCGCGAGGGCCTTACGCAATAGCGGTCTCTCCCTGCCTGCCCGTACGGTCGGCGGCGTGGGGACGCGAAAGCGAGGCCGACCTGAACCGCGGTCAGCCTACCAGACGGTCCGCGGGGCAGGCAAACGGTTCGTCGGGCTGCCGCGACGGGCGCAGGGGGGCGCCCGCGCGCGGGGCATCCGCGAAGGGCGAGAGGAGCGCGCCTGCGGGCAGATACAGCGGTCCATGCACGCGCACCAGGCCGCGCAGCTGGAGGAGGGTCAGTGCGGCGGCTGTGACGCCGGCGGGCAGCCCGGTGAGCGCGACCAGCTCGCTCGCGGTCGTCGGCCCGCCGCGCAGCATGTCGGCGAGGACGGCCTCCTGCCTGGAGAGGCAGGCTCCGACGCTCATCCCGGGGCAGATGGCCGCCTCCTGCGGGGCCCCCGCGACGCACGCGGCGGTCTCCCAGCCGAGCAGCTCGGCCAGCGAGCGCACACCCTGGAACATATGCACGTCGCCCTCCGCCAGCAGCGCGGTGCAGCCCGCTGCGCTCGCGTCCCCCGGGCGGCGACCCGGCACAGCGAACACCGGTCGCCCCTGCTCCAGCGCAAGGTGGGCCGTGATGAGCGCTCCGCTGCGTGCCGGAGCCTCCGCAACCACCACCGCGTCGGCGAGCCCGCTGATCAGGCGGTTGCGGCGCGGGAACGAGCCACGGGAGGCCTTCGCCGGCGGAGGCAGCTCGCTGACGATCGCACCGGCGGTTCCCACAATGGCGCGCACCAGCTCCCGATGCGCGCGGGGGCCCGGCTCGTCATGCCCGGCGCCGATCACCGCAACCGTGGGCCGGCCCCGCTCGACCACCGCGGCGTGCGCCGAGCCGTCGATGCCGAGCGCGAGTCCGGAGATCACCACGGCGCCGGCGTCCGCCAGTTCGGCCGCGATCGCGCAGGCCGTCACCCGTCCGCCGGGCGTCGGGTGGCGCGTTCCCACGAGCGCCACCGCGCGGGGGGCCCGGAGGGCGGCGGGATCCCCCGTGCCGAAGAGCACCGCCGGGGGATCGGCGAGGTCGTGCAGGCGGGAGGGGTAGTCGGGATCGAGCGCGGTGACGGTCCACACGCCCGCGGCCGCGAGCGTCCGGAGGAGGGGCGCGGGGTCGCGCGCCACTTCGACGATCCGCGCGACGATCTCCGCCGGCAGGCGGCATGGCCGCTCGCCGCGCACCGCGCAGCGCGGGTCCAGACGCCCGGCTCGGGCGCGCTCCAGGGCGCGTCGCGCGCTCCCCTGCGTCGCCACGAGATGCGTGAGCGTTCGCTCGCCGACACCTTCCACGCAGGCCAGGAT
>JBJKRK010000286.1:0-5839 GCA_046704705.1 Candidatus Limnocylindrales bacterium
GTTCACGGGCATGGCAGCGACGCGCATGCCTGGTGCGCGCAACGACGACCCGAACGCCGTCGTGCCGGCCGGGATGGTCGCACGCTTGCCCACCCCGGAGGTGGGCGTCGCCTCGACATACGGGCCGGGCTACGCGGGCCGCATCGCCGTTCCCCGCCATGGCCGATGGGTGGTGCGGATCTCCTGGCACCGCCGGTCAGTCGTGCGTCGGACGAACGACTACGGTCCGGACCAGCAGGTGTTCCCCAACCGTGTCATCGACCTCGACGTGTCGACGTTCGAGAAGCTCTCTTCGCTGCCCTGGACCAGGGGGCTCATCCGCGGCGTGCGCGTCGTCTACCTGCAGTACCTCGGCCCCTGAACCGGGCAGCGCGGTGTAGATCCGAGGTCGATCGACCGGTATAGTAGGAGTGCACCTACGAAAAGCGCATCCGCGAGCCGGGCGCGGAGGTGGACACCGTGGGGCCGGGTGGCTGCGGGCAGGCAGCGGGTGCGAATGCGTGGGCCGTGTCGACGTGCGGGGCCAGAACGAGCAGCACGCGGCGCGTGCCGGAGTGACGTGGGTGACCGCGTAGCCGGTGTCCGCTGTCGGTCGGCCGGGACCTCGTCCCGGTCCTCCGGCTGACCGCGCGCGCATGTCCCAGAACCGGCACGCAGGAAAGGAGGACGTTTGCCTGGCGAACTCGGGCTGTTCAGGACGCTGGTGGAGCAGTCGCGCGACGTCCTGTTCCGCTACCGCCTCACCCCGTCCCCCGGTTGCGAGTTCGTCAGCCCGTCCGTGGAGGCCCTGACTGGGTACACGGCCAAGGAGTGGTGCGCGCGTCCCGAGCTCGTCAGGTCTCTCGTGCACGAGGAGGATCGGCCGCTGGTCGAAGAGATCCTCGCCGGACGACGCCCACCGCCGGACCGGTTGCGGCTGCGTTTCCACCACCGCGATGGCGGCACGCGCTGGGTGGAACTGCGCGCGGCGCCGTTCGCCTTGCGTGACGGCTCCACCGGCTTCGACGGCACCGCCCGCGAAGTGAGCCGGGAGGTCGAACTGGAGACCAGAACGCGCGCGGACGAGACGCGACTCCGGACCCTCATCGACGCGTCACCCGCCGCCATCGTCCTGGTGGATGCGGCGGGCCAGATCGTGCTGGCGAACGCCCGAACGCCCGAGCTGTTCGGGTACGAGCCCGCCGAGCTCGAGGGCCACGACATCGCGGTCCTCGTGCCGGATGCGGCCCGCGGACTGCACGCCGCGCAGGTCCGTGAGTACCTCGATCGACCGGTGGCACGCGACCTCGGGCACGGGCGTCATCTCCAGGCGCGCCGCCGCGATGGCACGGTCTTCCCAGCGGAGATCGCCTTGACGCCCGTGGACGGCGCATCGGGTGAGCACCATGTCCTGGCCACGATCTTCGACATCACGGAGCGGGAGGTGCTGGAGGCGCAGCTTCGTCAGTCGCAGCGGTTCGAATCGATCGGACAGCTTGCCGGGGGAATCGCCCACGATTTCAACAACCTCCTCACGGCAATCCACGGCTACGCCGAGTTGCTGCAGCAGAACCTCCCGGCGGATGACCCGAACCGGGCCGATGCCGAGCAGATTGCGCTCGCCGCCGATCGAGCCGCGGAGCTCACCCGGCAACTCCTCGCCTTCAGCCGGCGGCAGGTGCTCCAGCCCCGGATCCTGGACCCGGGCGAGGTCGTCTCGAGCGTCGCACCGATGCTGCGCCGGCTGCTCGGCGAGCACATCGAGCTGGCCACCTACAGGCAGCCGGGAACCGGCCACGTTCGGGTCGACCCGTCGCAGCTCGAGCAGGTGATCGTCAACCTCGCCGTGAACGCGCGCGACGCCATGCCGGCCGGCGGCACCCTGACCGTCGAAGTCACCGGGGCCGACCTCGACGACGCGTTCGCGGCGGGGCACGCCGGCGTGCGCCAGGGCCGATACGTCTCCCTCGCCGTTTCCGATACCGGCGCCGGCATGGATGCCGCGACGCGGGCACGCGCGTTCGAGCCGTTCTTCACCACCAAGGCGCCGGGGACGGGAAACGGCATGGGCCTCGCCACCGTGTACGGCATCGTGAAGCAGTCGGGCGGCGCCGTGTACATCTACAGCGAGCCGGGCGTTGGCACGAGCGTCAGGATCTATCTCCCGCGCGTGGAGGCGCCGGGCGAGCCCGAACCGGTCGTGGCCGCTCCCCTCCCCCTGCCCAGCGGGTCGGAGACGATCCTGCTGGTGGAAGATGAGCGCGCGGTGCGCACGTACGCCGCCCGCGTCCTCGAGCGGCAGGGATACACGGTCCTGCAGGCGGAGAACGGAAACGACGCACTCCTGCTGGCCGGTCGCGGCCGGCCGATCGACCTGCTCGTGACCGACATCGTCATGCCGGGACTGCAGGGCCACGAGCTCGCGGCGCGGCTGCGGACGGTGCGACCCGACCTGCGCGTGCTATACGTCTCCGGGTTCACGGCCGAATCGGTCATTCGTGGCAACGGCAGCGGCGCGCGCGTAGCCTTCCTGCCCAAACCCTATTCCGGCGCAGCCCTGGCCCGTGCCGTGCACACGGCGCTCGTCGGCGCTCCGTAACAGTGGCAGCCGCCCCCGGCCGTTACTCGACGGTCCAGGTCTCCCCGCTGTGGAGCACGCCCGCCAGATCGCCGGCGCCGCGCTTTGCGATGGCCGCGTCGATCTGCCCCGTCATCAGCTCGTCGTGCGTGGGTCGCCGGACGTCGCGGAAGACGCCCACCGGCACGGGAAACTCCGGATACCACATCCGGGAGAGCATGAAGGCGAGGTACGGATCCTCCGCCTGCGCATCGTGCACCAGCAGGTCCGCTTCGGTAATGCCGTTGCCGAGCTGCACGACCTCCGGGCGCAACCCGTTCAGCCGGATGCCCTTGTCGTGGTCCTTCCCGAAGACCATCGGCTTGCCGTGCTCGAGGAAGAGCATCCGATCGTCGCGCACGTCGCGCTCGGTGAACGAGCGGTAGGCGCCGTCGTTGAAGATGTTGCAGTTCTGCAGCACTTCGATGAAGGCGGATCCGCGGTGCATCCCCGCGGCATGCAGCGTGCGCTGCATGTGGTCCGTGATGGTGTCGACCGATCGCGCGACGAACGTGGCCTCCGCAGCGAGCGCGATCGAGGTCGGGTGGACCGGCTGATCGATCACCCCGTCGGGGGTCGACTTCGTCTTCTTGTTCAGCTCGGACGTGGGTGACGCCTGCCCCTTGGTCAACCCGTAGATGCGGTTGTTGAACATCACGAGCTTGACGTCGGTGTTGCGCCGCATCGTGTGGAGCACGTGGTTCCCGCCGATGCTCAGCGCGTCGCCATCGCCGGTGATGACCCAGACCATCAGGTCCGGGCGGGCCGCCTTCAGCCCCGTGGCCAGCGTCGGGGCACGCCCGTGGATGCTGTGGAAGCCGTACGTGTTCATGTAGTACGGCAGTCGTCCGGAGCACCCGATGCCCGAGATGAACACGATCTTCTCGCGCGGCACGCCGAGGTCCGGCATGGTCCGCTGCGTCTGCGCCAGGATCGAGTAGTCGCCGCAGCCGGGACACCAGCGGACTTCCTGATCCGACTGGAAGTCCTTGCGCGTGAGCGTCACGACCGCCCCGCCGGCGAGCCCCGCCAGGCCCTGGTTGCCGTTGCCGTTGTTGCCGCTCATCGGGATGCCTCCGCCAGAAGCTGCTCGGCCCGGTCGCGAACCTCGGAGATCCGGAAGGGCTTGCCGCGGACGAGGTTGAGCCCCTGCACCTGGCGCAGGAAGTGGTTCCGCAGCAGCACGGCCAGCTGCCCCAGGTTGACCTCGGGGACGAGCACCTGCCGGTAGCGCTGAAGCACTTCGCCAGTGTTGCGCGGGAGCGGGTTGAGGTAGCGCAGCTGCGCGTGCGCGACGCTCCGTCCGTCGGCCTGCAGATCCTCTACCGCGCTGCGGATCGCGCCGTACGTCGAGCCCCAGCCCAGGATGAGAAGGTCCCCGCTCTGGGGTCCGAACACTTCGAGCTCGGGGATGTCGTTGGCGATCCGGGCCACCTTCTCCGCCCGAAGCGTCACCATCCGGTGATGGTTGTCGGGGTCGTAACTCACGTTCCCGACGACGTCCGCCTTCTCGAGCCCGCCGATGCGGTGTTCCAGTCCGGGCGTGCCGGGCAGCGCCCAGCGGCGCGCCAGCGTCTCGGGATCCCGCGCGTACGGGAAGAAGCCGTCGGGATCGGTGACGTTCTCGACGCCGATCGGCGTGAGTTCGTCCGACCCGGGGATCCGCCAGGGCTCGGCGCCGTTGGCAAGGAACGCGTCCGAGAGGAACACGACCGGCGTCATGTGCTTCAGGGCGATCCGGGACGCCTCGATGGCCATGGAGAAGCAATCGGCCGGGCTGATGGGCGCCACGACGGCCACCGGCGACTCGCCGTTGCGGCCGAAGACCGCCTGCAGCAGATCGCCCTGCTCGGTCTTGGTCGGCATGCCCGTGCTCGGACCGGCCCGCTGCACGTCGACCACGATGATCGGCAGCTCGACCATCACGGCGAGCCCGAGGGCCTCGGCCTTGAGGGCCAGCCCGGGTCCCGATGTCGCGGTGAGGCCGAGTGCACCGCCGAATGCCGCGCCGATCGTGGCACCGATCGCGGCGATCTCGTCCTCTGCCTGAAAGGACTTCACGCCGAACTGCTTGTACGTCGAGAGCTGGTGCAGGATGTCGCTTGCCGGGGTGATCGGGTAGCTGCCGTAGAACAGGTCGCGACCGGCGAGCCGCGACGCGGCGAGGAATCCCAGTGCGGTCGCTTCGTTGCCGGTGATGTTCCTGTACGTTCCAGGCGCCAGCCGGGCGGCGGGGACCTGATAGCGCGCGTGGAAGATCTCGGTCGTCTCACCGAACGCGTAGCCGGCCTTGAGCGCCCGGCGGTTCGCCTCGGCGATGACCGGCCGCGCCCTGAACCGCTCCTCGATCCAGCGCAGCGTGGGGTCCATGCTGCGCTCGTAGAGCCAGAACATCAGCCCCAGGGCGAAGAAGTTCTTCGTCAGGTCGACCTGCTTGGCCGTCATGTCCAGCCCCTCGAGCGCGCGGGCGTTCAGGGTGCTGATGGGGATGTCGAAGATCTTGTACGCGGAGAGCGAGCCGTCGTCCAGGGGGTTCGCGGCGTATCCGGCCTTGGCGAGGTTCGCCGTGGTGAACGCGTCCGAGTTGACGATCAACGCGCCACCCGGGGCCAGCTCGATCACGTTGGTCTTGAGGGCTGCCGGGTTCATCGCGACGAGCACGTCGGGCCGGTCGCCGGGCGTGTAGATGTCGTTGCTGGAGAAGCTGATCTGGAACCCGCTCACCCCCGGCAGCGAGCCGGCGGGCGCGCGGATCTCGGCCGGGTAGTCGGGCAGCGTGCTCACGTCGTTGCCGAACGCGGCGATGGTCCGGGTGAACTGCGTCCCGGTCAGCTGCATGCCATCGCCTGAGTCGCCGGCGAAGCGGATCGTCACACGCTCCACGTCCCGGACTTCGAGCGTGGGCGGCGGAGGTTCTTGGACGGTCGTCACGGTGTCCTCATGATCGCGGGCGCGACAGGGAGATGCGCCCGATACGGCGGCGAAGGACGCCCCGAATGAGCGTCGGCTCGGTCACCCGGTGTCGCCATTCTACTCTCACGTTTGGGGCGAACCTGGCGGGCCAGTTGGCCCATCATGATGGGAGCCGATCGGCGTCAGATGCCCCCCAGATGGCCCCATCGCCCCCCACTGACGGGTGGGGCCGGAGCGGCCGAGCCGTGGGCGCGACCGTCGCGGGCTGGCCCGCGCGGCGTCAGGGTGTCGACGTGGGCGCCGTGCTGGGTGCCGCGCTCGCGGCCGGGG
>JBJKRK010000287.1:0-2921 GCA_046704705.1 Candidatus Limnocylindrales bacterium
GGCCGTCGACGGCCACCCCGGCAGGCACCCCGAGGGGCGCCGCCCCCTCCGCACCGGCGCCCGCACCGACGGCGTCGCAGGGTCGCGAGGGCACGTCGCCGCCCGCGATCAGCTCCCCTCATCCGACGGCGGCGCCTTCCCCTGCCGCTGGCGCGCTGCCGGTGTTCAGTCACGTGTACCTCATCGTGCTGGAGAACCGCAGCTACGGGGAGATCGTGGGCAGCAGCGCCGCCCCGTACCTCAACGAGCTGATCGCCAGGTACGGGCTTGCCACCAGCTACCACGCTGTAGCGCATCCGTCGGAGCCGAACTACATCGCGCTGTTCAGCGGTTCCACCCAGGGTGTCGCCGACGACGGCGTCCACAACCTGCACGCCCCGAACCTGGCGACGCAACTCGAGTCGCACGGGCGGACCTGGCGCGTCTTCGCCGAGAACGTTCCGGCGGGCTGCTTCACGGGATACAGCGCGTCTGGCGGGCCCGATGGCCCGGGCACGTACACACGGAAGCACGAGCCCGCCATCAGCTTCACCGACATCAGCGGCGCACCGTCGCGCTGCGCGAACATCCAGGACTTCCGCGCCTTCGATCCCGCCGCCGCCGACTTCGAGCTGATCATCCCCAACATGTGCCACGACATGCACGACTGCAGCACCGCCGCGGGGGACGCGTGGCTCCGCTCGTTCGTGCCACGCATCCTCGACAGCGCGGCCTGGCGGCAGGGCGGCGTGCTGTTCATCACGTTCGACGAGGGGTTCGGCACCGCGAACCAGGTCGCCACGCTGGTGATCGCACCGAACGCGCGCGCCGGCGTGCGCCCGTCCGTGTCCTACGATCACTACTCGCTGCTCCGCACGATCGAAGATGCCTGGGGGCTGGGCTGCCTGGCGCACGCCTGCCAGGCCACCGATATGCGCGCGTTCTGGGCTCCCTGACCCGTCTGGCACTCCCGGTGCCGCCGCCTCCCTGCTAGGCTGGCGCGGCACGGCGGATCGCCCGGGGCGGCAGCGCAGCAGCCGACGTGAGCGCGATGCCGAGGTGGAGGGTGGAACGGCGATGTTCCGGAAGATCCTGGTCGCGGTCGACGGGAGCGAGCACGCACGCAACGCCGCGTTCGTCGCGGCACGCCTGGCCCGTTCGCTCGGTGCAGCCCTGACGCTGCTCACCGTCTACCGCCAGCCCCCCGGCTTCGAGGGCGAGCCGTACTACTCCGAGGCGCTGGAGAACGCGATCAACGACGCGCAGCGTCTCCTCGACGGGGTGGCGGCCGAGATCGTCGCGGACGGCGGGCCGACACCTGACACGTCCGCCCTGGGGGGCGAACCGGTGGCCGAGGTCCGTGAGGCGGCCGCGGCCGGAGGGTACGACCTGATCGTGGTCGGCACTCGCGGGCTGGGCCGGCTGCAGAGCGCGCTGCTCGGCTCCGTGTCGGGGCAGCTCGCGGCGAACAGCTGCTGTCCCGTGCTGGTGGTGCACGAAGGCCACGGGGGCGCAGAGCGGCCGTAGTGGAGCGGCCGTAGTGGGTGGTCCACAGCGGGAAAAGGGTGTCGGCCACCGCCTTCGTCGCCCGCCGGGCCTGGTCGTGCGGCGCGACGCGGCCGGCAACGTGCAGGTCGGTCCGACATGGGAGAGCCTCATCGAGCGCCAGATCCGGGAGGCCCAGGAGCGCGGCGAGTTCGACGACCTGCCCTTTCGTGGGCAGCGCATCCCGCTGGAGGACGACACGTACGCGGGCGAGATGGCGCTCGGGTACCACGTCCTGCACAACGCCGGCGCCTCACCGCCCTGGATCGAGGCGGACAAGGAGGTGCGCCGCCTGCTCGCGGCACGCGACATCCTGCTGGATCGGGCGACGCGGGCCGGCGCGCTGGTGCGCCCACGCTATCGGCGCGAGCTGACCCGCCTGGTCGACGAG
This sequence comes from Candidatus Limnocylindrales bacterium, assembly GCA_046704705.1. Lineage (GTDB taxonomy): Bacteria > Chloroflexota > Limnocylindria > Limnocylindrales > CSP1-4 > JBJKRK01. Next base: position 1,916 of record JBJKRK010000287.1, read on the forward strand.
CACAACCGGGCGGTGGAGACGCTCAACGCACTCGCGCCGACGCCCGCCCAGGAACGCCGCCGGCTGGTGCTCGCGCAGGAGCTGGCCGCGCTCGAGGCCCGCTGGAGCGACCGTGGCCGAGAGCCGCGCTGACTGTCGCCGGAGCCCCGTCCGGGGGCATTGGCGGGCGCGCCCATATACTCGGCCGATCCAGCTGCTCGGCCGATCCAGCTGCTCGGCCGATCCGGCTGGCACCTGTGTCGCTGCCCGGCCAGATCGGGCCGGCACCGTCCGAGGAGGAACCGGGTAGTGGCCGAAGCACACCGCACCCTGGGCACGTTCAAGCCGAGCGCGCACGTGGCACGGAATCCGCACCGGGAAGTGACCAACCGGCTCGGCGCCCAGGATCGCATCGCCCTCGTGATCACCACCGCGGTCGGCACGATGTACGCGGTGTACCTGTTCGCCGCGCTCATGGCCGGCTGGATGCTCGTGCAGATCATCATGGGGAAGCAGGCCTTCGATCCGTATCCGTTCGCGTTCCTGCTGTTCCTGGGCAACATCGTGCAGCTGCTGCTGATGCCCCTGATCATGGTCGGACAGAACCTGCAGGGCCGGCACGCCGAGGCGCGCGCCGACGAGGAATTCCGGACCACACAGAAGACGTTCGCCGACATGGAGACCACGATGCGGCATCTGGACGCGCAGGACGGCGAACTGCTGCGCCAGACGCGGATGCTCCTGGCGCTCGTCGAGGGCCTGCTCACGCCCGAGCAGGTGGCGAAGCTGCGCGAGGAACTGGCGCATCGCGAGGGCTTGCCCGGCCGTCCCGACGCCGCACCGGCGCCGGCCGGCTGAGTAGCCCTATGTCAAGCTGCCTTCGCCAACACGATCTGCTGTAGGGATCGATGGCGCGCCGGGTCGTACGGAACGCGGTCCTGCCAGCAGCGCCAGAGGACGTACACCCAGGCCCGGGCGAGGATCCGCCCGGCGTGCGGATGGGTCTTCTTGCGTTCGATCGCCCGGC
>JBJKRK010000288.1:0-6350 GCA_046704705.1 Candidatus Limnocylindrales bacterium
GGCGAGATCCAGCAGGAAACCATCGTCACCCTGCTCAGCGTGGCGCTCGGCGCCGCCGCGGCGGCCTCGCTCGCGGGTGTGGCCGTCGCCGGACGTCTGGTCACGCCGCTCCGCCGGCTGGAGCGCACCGCATCGGCCGTCGCGGCAGGGCAGCTCGGGCGGCGCTCCGGGATCTCCGGACGCCGCGACGAGATCGGCTCGCTGGGCCGCTCGTTCGATCGGATGGCGGAGGACCTGCAGCGGGCCGAGGAGACGCGCCGCCGCATGCTGCAGGACGCTGCCCACGAGCTGCGGACGCCGCTCGCCGTCATCGACGCGACCGCGAGCGCGCTGCTCGACGGCGTGTACGAGCCCGATACGCACCATCTCGAGACCATCCGCGAACAGACGCGGCTGCTCGCCCGGGTGGTCGACGACCTGCGCACGATCAGCCTGGCGGAAGGCGGACGGCTCGCGCTCGAACTCGAGCAGGTGGAGGTGACGGAGTTGCTTGCGGCCGCGGCGGACTCGTTCGGGGTGCGTGCCGGGAGCGTCGACGTCGCGATCTCCGTCGAACCGGCCGCGCCGCTGTGGGTGATCGCAGACCCGGGGCGCCTCCGCCAGGCCCTCGGGGCGCTGCTCGACAATGCGCTCCGGCACACACCGCCCGGCGGACGCATCGAGTTGTCGGCCCGCTCCACAGTGGCCCCCGCTCGCAGAGGCCGGCCGACCACCGGCACGTTGGAGGCCGGCCGTGGACCCCGCGCGGTCGCCCACATCGAGGTGCGCGACAGCGGCCCGGGGCTTGCCGCCTCCGACCTGGAGCGCGTCTTCGATCGCTTCTACCAGGCGGACCAGTCGCGGGATCGCGGACGGGGTGGCAGCGGACTCGGGCTGCCCATCGTCAGGGCCCTCGCAGAGGCGCACGGCGGGACGGTCGGAGCGCGGAACCGGACGGAGGGCGGGGCCTGCTTCTGGATCGAGCTCCCGCTGCAGGATGTATCCAATGCCGGCCGGCGTCCGTCTTCCGTGTGATGGTGGGCGCCCGCCCGCCGCGCACCGGAGGTCATTCAATGTCTCTACCTCAGAACGAGCACCCCATCGACCGGGCCGTGCGTGTCGTGATCGGCGTCGTCCTGGGCGCTCTGGCTTTCATCGGGGCTGTGAGCGCTCCCCTCGTCTACCTCGTGCTGCTCGTGGCGGTCATCGCGTTCGTCACCGGGATCGCCGGCTTCTGCCCGCTGTACGCGCTGCTCGGCACCGGCACGCGACGCACGGCATCGCGCTGATCGTCGGCCCCACCCGACCGGGCAGGGGCCAGCGGTGAACCGCACGAGCGAGGGCGAGCGGTTCGCCGAGCAGCTGGCGGACGAGCTGCCGGGGCTCGTCCGGCTCGCCTCGCACCTGCTGCGCGACGCCGACGTTGCCGAGGACTGTGCCCAGGAGACGCTCATCGGCGCCTGGCGCCGCCGCGACCAGCTGCGAGATCCGCGTTCGCTCGCGCCGTGGCTGCGGCGCAGCCTGGTGAACCGGATCATCGACCGCGCCCGCAGCCGGCACGACGAACTCGACATCGACGCGGTCGAGGCGGACTGGAAGGACGACGCGTATTCGGTGCGGCCGGAGCTGGTGCTCGAGCGCGCCGAGCTGCGGGATGACCTGGAGGATGCGCTCGCCCGGCTCCCCGTGATCTACCGCGTGCCGGTCGTGCTCCACGACGCGCTCGGCTGGACGGGGCCCGAGATCGCGCATGCGATGGGTGTCGGCCTGCCTGCCACCAAGCAGCGGCTTCGACGCGGTCGCATGATGCTGGTGAGCGCCCTCGCCGAGGACGACGCGCGCCGCCGCGCCAGCCTGGCACAGCCGATGCGCTGCTGGCGTGCCCGCCGGCACGTCTCCGCCTACCTCGACGGGGAGCTGGACGCGCCGACGCGGGCCGCCGTCGAGGCGCACCTGGCCGGGTGCCCGACCTGTCCACCGCTCTACGCCAGCCTGGTCGGGGTGCGCGACACGCTGGGCGAGCTGCGCGACACGCTGGGCGAGCTGCGCGACCCGGACAGCGTCGTCGACGAGGCGATGGCCGACAGGATCCGCGCCGCGCTGGAGTCGGAGCGGGAGCGCGCCGGCTGAACGCGGCGGATGACCGCCCGTGACTTCTGGGCCATTGCGCTCGCCGACCGGTGGGAGACGCTAGCATCGTTCGACCAGTCCGGATCGGCGTGGCAGGCAGCCCGGCGGACCGGCCGAGAAGCGCGAGCGCGACGGGAGGTTGATGAGCGGCCGGCTGCGAGTGTACGTGGTCGCAACGAGCGTCCTCGGCCTCGTCGCCCTCATCACGATCAGCGCCGCGATCCGCGTTGACCCCGCGATCTCGCCGCGCATCCCCGGCCTCTCCCCGGAGGGCGGCATCTTGCTCGGGCTGGCGTACTGGAGCCTGCTGACCGTGCTCGCCTCCGCCATGTCGGTGAGCCTGCCCACCGGCGGGGTGCTGCTCTTCATCGCGATGCCGATCACGGCCGCCATGCTGGTGGGAGGGCCGGCGGCGACCGTCTGGGTGGTCGCCCTGGGGACGACCGAGCTGCGCGAGCTGCGCGGCCGGGTGCCCTGGTACGGCACGATCAGCAACCACGCGCAGCTGCTCCTCGCGGCGCTCTCGGGCGCCCTGGTCGTGCAGTTGGTGCGGGCACCCCTCGACGGCGTCATCCCGGGCACGGTCGCCCCGGGGGCGCTCGCGGCCACGATCCTCGGCGGCGGCACGTACCTGGTCGTGGACGTGCTCATCTCTTCGTTCACCGCCGCGCTGCGGACCGGGCAGCCCTGGCGATCTGTCATCGCGCTGCTGCCGGGCTCGTACTGGGCCAGCCAGGCGGGCGTCGTGCTGCTCGCGTGGCTGATGGCGGACGCATACGTGGTGATCGGCTGGTGGGTGCCGTTGCTCGTCATCGCGTCCCTCCTGACGATCTGGCGCGCGTTCGACGTCGACACCGCCCACTGGGCGGCGGCACACGATCCGCTCACCGACCTGCTCAACCGTCGGGCCTTCCACGAGCAACTGGAGAGCGTGACAAGCGCAGTGCGCCGGGGACACGGCTCGGCCGCCCTGCTGGTGGTCGACCTGGACGGCTTCAAGGCCGTCAACGACGCGATGGGCCACGCGGCCGGCGACGAGGTGCTGCGGATCACCGCCCGGCGGTTGCGCCAGGCCACGCGCGCGCACGACATCCTGGGCCGCCTGGGTGGCGACGAGTTCGGCGTGGTGTTGCCGGGTGTCGGCGAGCCCGGCGCGGTGCGACAGATCGCCGACCGCGTCGACCGGGTCCTTGGCCAGCCGATCCACCTCGACGGCGCGACACGGGTCGTGGGCGCCTCGGTTGGGGCGGCGCTCATCGACGCTTCCCGGAGCGACATCTCGGCGATCTTCAACGAGGCGGATCGCGCCATGTACCGGGCCAAGCAGGCGCACCTGGAGGGCATCGAGCTGTAGCCCGGAGCGCGACCACACCCGCGGCCGGCATACTTGCAGGATGCATCCGATCCGCCCGACGGACGCCGCTGCCACACATGCGACGGAGGTCCCTGCCACGCGAAGGACGGACATCCCTGTCGCACTCGATCTGCTGGCGATCGCCGTCTGTGACACGGCGCGGCAGATGGCACGCGACGGCCTGGTGGCCGCGACCGCGGGCAACGTCAGCGCTCGTGACCCCGCATCGGGCCTGATCGCCGTCACCCCCTCGACGTACCCGTACGACCTGCTGCAGCCCGACGACGTGGCGATCGTGGACCCGGAGGGCACCCAGCTGCGCGGAACTCGCCGGCCCACGTCCGAGCTACCGCTGCACCTCGGCGTGCTGGCGCTGCGGCCGGAGGTGGCAGCCATCGTGCACACGCATTCCCGGTACGCCACCGCCTTCTCCGTGGTGCGCCGCCCGATCCCGTTCGTGTGCAACGAGGGGATGGGGGTCGGTGCGCCGAGCATCGACGTCGCCGAGTGGGCCGTGCCCGGCACCGCCGACCTGGGCAGGGCCGCCGTCGCGTTCCTGGAGCGACGCCCCGATGTCCGCGCGTTCCTCCTCGCGAACCACGGGGTGGTCGCGCTCGGCGACGACCTGCGTGCCGCGTACAGCCTCGCCAGCCAGGTCGAATGGGAGGCCGCCGTCTTCCATCTCGCCCTGCAGATCGGCGAACCGCACCTGCTCTCGGAGGAGCAGTTCCGCGCCACCGTGCGGAACTACGCCGGCCTCGCGGTCGGCGGGCGAGCGGGGACCACCCCGACGGAGGGTCGCGACCATGCCTGACGGCGTCCCGGCGCAGCCGGCCGCGGGGAGACGCGGGGAGGCTGCGGTCCCGCTCCCCTTTCTCATCCGCCGGGAGAACATCGTGCGCTACGAGGATGGCGAGGTCGTCATCCTGGACCGCCGCGCCTACCCGTTCGAGCGCTCGTTCGTGCGGTGCGCCACGGTCGAGGAGGTGGCGCGCGCGATCGAGCAGATGGTGACCCAGAGCTACGGGCCGGCACCCACCGCGGGCTACGGCATGGTCCTGGCGGCGGACGCCGCCCGCGGCCAGGCGGCCTCGAAACAGCTGGAGCTGCTCGAAGCCGCGGCGCAGCGGCTCATCGCGACGCGCCCGACGAACAACCATGTCCGCCTCGTCGTCACCGAGATGCTGGCTGCCGGCCGCGCCGCGCTCGCGGGCGGAGACGATGCCGGGCGCGCGATCCTCGTCGCGATGGAGGCACGCTGGGCGCGCATGGATGCAGGCGCGCGGGCAGTGGGTCGCGCGGGCGCGCCGCTCATCGAGGACGGCGACCGGGTCCTGACCCACTGCTGGGCCGACGCGCCCTTCGTGCACCTCCTCCGGGAGGCGTTGCTCGCCGGGCGGCGGTTCGAGGTGATCTGCACGGAGACCCGTCCGTACCTGCAGGGTGCCCGCCTGACCGCGGATGCCGTCGCTGAGCTGGGCCTGTCCACGACGCTGATCACCGACTCCATGCCGGCGCACCTGATGTCCCGCGGCATGGTCACGCGGTTCTTTGCCGGCGCCGACCGGATCACCCTGGACGGCCACTGGATCAACAAGATCGGGACCTTCCCGATCGCGCTCGCCGCCCGGCGCTTCGACATTCCGGCATATGCCGTCTGCTACGGCCCGGACCCCGACGCTCCGGATCCGAGTCACGTGAAGATCGAGGAGCGCGACCCCGACGAGGTGCTGCACTGCCGGGGCATCCGCACCGCGACCGAGCGCGCCCGGGGCCTCTACCCGGCCTTCGACGTCACGCCGCCCGATCTCGTGAGCGGGGTGGTCACCGACCGCGGGGTGTTCGCGCCCGACCGCCTCTCGTCGTACTTCGCTGCGGCGGCTCCCCCGGGCGAGCGCGTGTCGGATTCTTCACCGGCCGATACCGCTCCGTGAACGGACGGGGACGACGATGGTGTCGTTGACACGAACGGTGTCCCCGCCCAGGAACGAGGGAGTGGTCGAATGCCTGACCTCGAGGAAACACTCCGACTGCTGAAACTGCGCACGCGCGAGGCGATGCGCCGCCGCCGGATGGCGCCGCCGGGCACGGAGGCCTATCGGCAGGCCGACGAGCGCGTCCACGACCTGAACGAGCTGATGAGCCAGATCCTGCTCCTGGTCGAGCGCCGCCGCCGGTTCGCCACGTTCGGATCGGCCGGATCGCGCGGCTGGTGATCGATCCCCGCCTCGAACCGCGCCGCGCCACCGTCGTGGCGCTCGAACCGAACTGGTGGCTGGTTGCCCTGCGGGGGATCCTCGCGCTCATCCTGGCCATCGCCGCGTTCGTGGTGCCACAGCCGACGGTGGCGGCGCTGGGGGTGGTGTTCGGCTTCTACGCGCTGTTCGACGGAGCGGCAGCCATCCTGAGCGCGCTGCGCCGGCGCTCCTCACGAACGAGCCGCCTGCCCCTCCTGCTCGAGGGCCTCGCCGGGCTCGTCCTCGGCGTGCTGATCCTCGTGCTGCCGGGGGCAGGCACTGTCGCCGTCGTCGCGCTCGTCGCAGCCTGGTCCATCCTCACCGGCGTCTTCGAGCTCCTCGTGGCGGCGCGGCTGCGCCTGGAGCTGCCGGGCGAGCTCCTCACCCTGCTCGGTGGCCTCGCCTCGCTCGCGCTGGGCGTGCTGCTCCTGGCGTTTCCGCGCGCCGGCGTCACGGCGGTCGCCTGGCTCATCGGCGCGTACGCGCTCGTCTACGGGGTGCTCATGCTGTTGTTTGCGCTGCGGCTGCGAGGGCGTCATGAGCTCGCGCAGGGCCCGACCGGCATGAGCGGACGGCTGCTCAGCCCGACGGACCAGGGCGCCAAGCCCCGGCGCGCCTCGGCCGCCGGTCCCGTGGGCGCGGGCGAGGCG
>JBJKRK010000289.1:0-6020 GCA_046704705.1 Candidatus Limnocylindrales bacterium
CGGAGGCGCCCGACACTCGCGACCAGCTCCCGCACGGTCATCCGCTCGGGAAGCCGGAGCTCACCGGGCACGTAGCTGATGCGCGAGCGAATCGCCACGCCATCGCGCCGCGGGTTCCGGCCCAGGATCTCGATCCGGCCGGCGGTCGGGCGGAGCAGGTCGAGCATGCAGCGGATGGTGGTCGTCTTGCCGGCGCCGTTCGGGCCCAGGAAGCCGAAGACCTCGCCACGCCGGACTTCCATGTCGATCCCGCGGACCGCATGGACCTGCCCGTAGTCCTTCACGAGCCCCTGGATGCGCAGCGCCGGGCCGATTCGCCCTGCCTCCGCGGCTGCCGCGCTCATGCCGCCAGTGCTCCGTTCGGGCTGTCTGTGCGGCGGAGCCCGGCCAGCAGGAGCCGGAGGCTCTCGTGGGCGGTCTCGACGAGGGGCACGTGGTCACGGTCGAGGAGCCAGAGGAGCGCGAGCCCCTCGAGTTGCCCCGTGAGCGCGACCGCCACGAGATCCGAGTCGGTGGCCCGGAACTCGCCACGCTCGACGCCCTCGGCGATGAGCGCCCCGAGTTCGCGTCGGAAGTCGGCAAAGTAGCGCTGCAACGCCTCGCGCACCGTCAGGTGGCGGGCGGCGCGCGCGTAGACCTCGAGGATCACCGGCGACAGGGGAGCGAACCGCACGATCTCGGCCGCGTAGTCGTCGACGAAGCGCCCGAGCCGCTCGGCGGCCGTCCCCTCGCTCGTGCGGATCGCGACGAGACGCCGGGTTTCCAGTTCGACCATGCGCCCGACCAGTGCGTCGATCAGCAGCTCCTTGCTGCGGAAGTAGAGGTACAGCGTCCCTTTGCTGAGCCCCGACTCATTCGCCACGTCGTCCATGCGCGCGGGGGCGAAGCCCAGGCGGGCGAATACCCGCTCGGCGGCGTCGAGGATCTGGCCGGTTCGGTCTGTGCTCGGTCGGGGTGCCATGCTCTATACCTGACTGACTGGTCAGTCATTATGCACCGGCGCCCCGCCGCGGTCAACGATCGCGATCGGAGACGCAGCTCGCACAACATGGGGCTCATTCAGGGCGCGGCTCAGCGTCGTGCGCGACGGCTCAGTCCCCGCCCCCGATGTCGATCATGTATGCCCCCCATACGAGGTCGGCGCCGCGCTGCCGGTGGCGTACCAGGCGGTCCATCAGATCCTGCAGTGATCCACGTGCCTGGTCTATCTCGGAGGGCTGCGTCCGTTTCGTGCGCGCCAGCGCCTCGTCGATGGCCGTCGCGAGCGCGGGGTGTTCCTCGCGCACCCGCTGTGCCTTGTCGGAGAGATGCGGGGCGAGCGCTTGCATCTCGTCATAGAGGCCGCCGGGCCCCTCCGTCTCTGCCACGTGGTGCTCGAATGCCTGACGAAGATCCGTCAGCCGCGCGGTCACCCGCTCGCCCCATTCAGTTCCCACGCCCGCCGCCGAGGAGACCGCATCCTCGAGAGCGACCAGCGCTGCCCGGAGCTCGCGCCTGCGCAGCTGGGCTGCGCTGAGCGCGGGTGTCAGCCCTTCCTGTTCCGTCACGTCGCCGCTTCCTCCGCCTGGACGGGACCCGCCGGCGCTCCCCGCGCACCGGGCGCGCTCCCGTTCGATGCGTATGCTACGCGTCCCGAATCTGCGGCTTGCGATGGCTGCGACGGCCCTCGGTCAGAGGAGATACCTTCCCGGTCCCACGTGACGCGCCGGCTCGAACGGCAGCACGAGAACGTACTGGCCGCGCAGCACCGTGTTCCGCCCGCGCGGCCGATACGGCACGAAGACGCGTTCGAGTTGCGTGGGAGTGAGCCCGGCATCCGGTGCAGGGGTCGGCCCCCAGGCGCCGCCGGCTCGCGGATAGAGCGGGTCGAGCACCCGGATGAGCGTGATCCGCGCGTTCGTGTCGACGACCGGGTCGGCCGTTGCCTCGAAGCCGCTCATGACCCAGGCGTGGGCTCCCTGCCAGACGAGCAGCCCGACTGGCTTTCCGGTGCGCTCCATGGCGCGCGCGGCGAGCGAAACCGCGTCGCTGAACGTCCCCACGGGCACGACGCGGTACGGTCCCACGCCGACGTCGGTCAGTCCGGCCGCCCAGCCCTGCGCTGTGGCACCGCGCACACCACCGCTGCGCTGGAACGTCGGGTCGCCGAGCGAGACGGCAAGTTCGAAGAGGCGCCTCTGGGTTGTCGCGGTGCGGTCGGCGGTTCCCGTGATCATGTTCTGCATCATCTGCATGCTGGCGCCCACGCACTGCACGAGGTTCGTCTGCGAAACGAAGTCGCCGCGACTGTACAGGTCGACCCGTTCCTGCGGCGAGGATGCGCCGAGCGCCGAGGACGGGACCGAGGCACCCGCCGCGACGAGGATGAAGACGCCGGCAAGAACGGCAGCCGCATGCGCAATGCGATGGCGTCGTTTCAGGCCATGGCCGCCCATCACGCCGCAGCTCCGTGCCGACCCATCCCTGCCCGGCACAAGGTGGCCGCCTGCACGATCGGACATCGCCCGCGCAGATTACCGGTGCGGTCCTCGGCCGGCAAGGGCCGACCGGCAAGGGGAGGTGGCGCGGCCAGTGCCGACCGGCACCAGAACCGATGGAACCTGACCGGCAGGGGCCGGCCGGCCACGGACGGTGCGACGGCTAGTCGATGCGCTGCAGCGTCACGACCGGGATGACACGATCCGTGCGCTGCTGGTACTCGACGAAGTTCGGGAAGATCGACGCGTGCTGAGCGTAGAGGCGGTCGCGCTCGGGGCCCCGTACCGGCGTGGCCCGCGCGACGAAGCTCGCACCGCCCACCTCGACGGTGACCTCAGGGTGGGCGACGAGATTCAGGTACCAGGCGGGGTTGGTCGGGGCGCCGCCCTTGGATGCGACGACGACGTACTGCTCGCCATCGCGAGAGTAGACGACAGGTGCGAGTCGCGAGTCACCCGTCTTCGCGCCTTTCGTCGTCAGCAACAGGACGGGACGGCCGGCGAACGGCCCCTCCGTGACCTCGCCCTGGTGGGAGCGGAAGTCCTCGATGAGCGCCCGGGTCATGGCTTCGAAGGACGCGCGCGGATCAGGAGTGGACATGCGTACCTCAATAGTTGACGCCTCAACCATACCTGATCCGCCGGATCCCCGCTGAAGACGCGACGGCCGTCGCTCGGTTGCGATCGTCCTGTCGGCGTGTGTGGGCGTTACGGTCGACCGCGACGGCCGTCACCCTTGTGCGATCGCCCCACCGGCGTTGGTCGACGTACGGTCAACCGCGACACGTCGCGCCGCCGCGACGAAGACCTGGAACAGCCGGGCGAACTCGGGCGGGGTGGACTCCAGCCGCTCGGGATGGCACTGGATGCCGATGACGAAGCGGTCCCTCTCCGCGGACTCGAGCGCCTCGACGAGCTCACCGTCGGGTTGTGGGCCGTACCCCGATGCGACCAGGCCGGGCGCCAGCTGCGCGCTGCGGATCGCCTGATGGTGGTAGCTGTTCACGCGCAGGACACCGGACGGATCGCTCGGGCGGAGCACCCGCGCAAGCCGCGACCCCGGCACGAGACGGAGCGGGTGCGTTCGCGGCTCGCCCCCATGATCGCCCGCGGTGTCGTGCCCCTCGACATGCTGCGCCAGGCTCCCGCCGGAGAAGACGTTGATGGCCTGGAAGCCCCGGCACAACCCCAGCACGGGGAGGCGCCGCTTCCAGGCCGCATTCCAGGCCGCCAGTTCCAGCGCGTCCCGGTCGCGGTCCGGAGCGTTCGAGCCATCCGGCTCCTCGCCGTACAGCGCAGGATCCAGATCGGCGCCGCCGGTCATCAGGAGGCCCGCCATTTGCCCCAGTGCCGCCCCAGTGACGGCCCGATCCTCCCCCGGATACAGCGGCTGGGGTGCGCCGCCGGCCCGCCGGATGGCGTCAAGGTATCGGTCGTTCGTCCGCCGTGCCGCATCGGGCTTTGCTGCCCGCCGCGGGTCGGCCAACGTCACGACGATGGACGGCGCGACGGTGGGCGACGATGAAACAGGCTCGCGGGCACGGAGCATGGCTGGCACGACGTCGATCGTACCCCGGCGATGCCCGTAACCCATCGCAACGCGGGTCAGGCGGTGGTCGCCGGACGTTCGCCCCGCATCGCCGGTACGCCACGTCCGCCGAACAGGCGCAGCCGCCGGGCAACGAAGAAGCCGAGGACCACCGGGGCCCAGATCGTCAGGACGCGGTACCCGAGCGTTACCAGGACCGCGGTCGCCGGGTTCACACCCAGGCCCACGAACGTGAGGGCCATCGCGCCCTCGACGGCTCCGATTCCGTCTGGCACGATCGCGACGACGAAGAACACCGTCGCGGCGCCCAGGCCGGCCAGCACGACGGCGGGATCCGGCGCTTTCCCGAGTGCGAGGAACAGCGCGTACAGGACCGCGAAGCCGACGGCGTGGAGCAGGATGCTGTACGCGCCCGCGATCGCGATGTCGCGCCGATGATGCGGCAACGCAGCCGCGGCCGCCGCGAAATGGCCGGCGTTTCCGGTCACCCAGGCGGGCGAAAGTGGCGGCGGTCGGCGCGCCAGCCGCGCGACGCGGTTCACCACCAGCCGCGCTCCACCCAGCAGCTTCTCCATCAGCGCTGGATATGCGCCGGCCACGGCCATGCCCACGATCAGGAACGCGACGAACCCGAAGAACAGCCACATGCCGACGACGTCGTAGAGTGCCAGCCGCCCATGCTCCGCGAGCACCAGCATGCCGGCGCCGACGAGCGGCACTGCGATCAGCAGGTCGATCGTCGTCACGACCACCGTCCCGGCCGCAGCTCGTGCGCCGGGGTGCCCGCGCGACGAGGCGTCGTCGATGAAGACGGTCATCGCGGCGGCACCGGTGAGCGGCACGACGGTCTTGACGAAGATCGACGCGAAGATGATCCCCACCAGGCGACGGGCGCTGCCGGGCACTCCCACGGCCTGGAACGCGTACTTGTACAGGCCCCCGTACAGGCTGAACGTGACCGCTTGCCCGACGAGCGCAACCGCGGCCCAGTCCCACTGTGGCCGCACCAGATGTCCCAGGAGCGCTGACGGCGACGTCAGGCTGCCGGCGAGGTACAGCAGGAATACGACGAACAGCGCCGTGACCAGCCACTGCCCCCAGGCCCAGCCGGTCCATCGCGCCTGCGCGCTCCCGCCGCTCAGGGCGGGCTCACTCATCCGCTGCGATCCCGGACGGGATGTCCACCCCCGTCGTGCGGTGCGGCGGCGCCATGCGGGGATGAGGGCGGAACGTCCGGCCGAACTGCCGACGGGCGTCGCGTGACCCCAGCATCGATGAGCGCATCGGGCGATGCTACCTCGACTCCGGCCGGCCTGCGGCCCGCAACGGTCTCGCGTGGGCAGCCGGACTGCCGGCCTCGGCTCCGGGTACGGCCGTGGCCCGGCGTCTAGGCTCCGGGTGCATCGGGGGCGGGCCTGCCTTCCTCGGTCCTGTGCGCGCAGCCGCCGACGCACGGAGCGGGCGCGGAAACGGCCCGGCCCCGGTCGGCTCATCTACACTCTCGCTCACCGGTCCGGCGAGGCGCTGCCGCGACTGGACACGAGGAGGCACGAGTGGCGACTGCGTCCACGATGACGGCCCAGCCATCGGCGTTCGCCGTGTTTCGTCGTCCCACGTTCCGGCTGCTCTGGTCGGGACAGTTCGTTTCCACCATCGGCGACGCTCTCCTGATCGCGGGCGCCGGAATCCTGATCTTCCAGCGCACGAACTCCGCCCTGAGTGTCGGCCTGATGGCGGCCGCCACGGTCGCGCCGGCCCTGGTCGTCGGACTGCTTGCGGGCGTCATCGTCGACCGCTACGACCGCCGGAAGATCATGCTGGCGTCCGATCTGCTGCGCGCGGCGATCGTGGCAATGATTCCCGTCCTCGTGCGCATCGATCTGGTCTTCCTGTACGTGCTGGTGGCCGCCGCGGCAGCGATCAGCGAGTTCTTCAACCCGGCGCTCGACGCGACCCTCCCCGAGATCGCGCCCGACGAGGAGCTCGGCGCGGCG
>JBJKRK010000290.1:0-5618 GCA_046704705.1 Candidatus Limnocylindrales bacterium
CGGTCGGGGGGTTGCCGCGAGGGAGGTGAGGGCGCGCGCCGGCCGCGCCGCGGCGCTCCGCCACTTGGGGCGAGCCTCGGAGGCGCTCGCAGCGGCCGAAGCGACGCTGCAGCTCGACGGCCTCGACGCATGGGCGTGGCTGGAACGGGAGTGGGCGGCGCGCGACCTGCGCGCGGAAGTCGCGCCCGATCGCGGACCGGCGCGCGAAGACGCAGGACCGGAGGGGACCCGCGAGCCGGCGGACGAGCGCGAGCCGGCGGAGGAGCGCGTTGCGCGGCGCGAAGCGCCCCGGTTCGATCTCCTGGTGTACGTCGATGTGGCATTCGACCTTGCGACGGCGGGCTGCTGGGACGACGCGATCGCCGCGCTCGGTGGCGGGGCGTCCAGAGCGGGCCGCGACGCGACGGACGACCTCTTCCAGCACCGGCTGGCCTGGTTGTACGAGCGCGCCGGTCGTGCCGGAGAGGCAGCCGAGGCGCGGCGCCAGGCACGCGCCGTGCAGGCCGGAGCTTCATTCGCCGGCCGCCCCGAGGACGTGGCTGTGCTCGAGGCGGCGCTCGCGGCCGACCCGACCGACGCGCGGGCGCGCTACCAGCTGGGCAACCTCTTCTACGACCGACGGCGACACGCGGAGGCCATCGTGGCGTGGGAGGAATCGGCCGCCCTCGATCCCACCGCGCCGATGCCCTGGCGCAACCTCGGTGTGGCCTACTTCAACGTCCAGCACCGACCGCGCCGGGCACGGCGTGCGTACCGGCGCGCGTTCGCGGCCGACCCGACCGACGCGCGCCTGTTGTACGAATGGGACCAGCTGGAGAAGCGCCTCTCCGCGCCTGCCGCGCAGCGGCTTGCCAGGTTGGAACAGCATCGGGAGCTCGTCGATCGGCGCGACGACCTCGGCGCAGAGTTCGCCACGCTCCTGAGCGACGTGGGTCGCCATGCCGACGCGCTGGCGTACCTCACCTCCCGGCGGTTCCATCCCTGGGAAGGGGGCGAGGGAGTCGTATCGGCGGCGTACGTCCGGGCGCACCTGCGCCTCGCGCAGGCGGCGCTCGCGGCGGCGCGTCCCGACGAGGCACGGCAACACCTGGAGGCGGCGCTGCGCTACCCGGAGAACCTGGGGGAGGGGAGGCACCTGCTCACGCCGCAGCACAACCTCCATTACCACCTGGCGCTGGCTGCGGAGGCGCTCGGCGATCCGGCCGGCGCGCGACGCGAGTTCGAGCTGGCCGCGGACTCCCGGTCCTCGCAGGAGCCACCCACCGAGCCCGTGCCGCTGCTCTCCGAGGCGACGTACTGGCGCGCGCGTGCCCTGCATCGCCTGGGCCATCCCGCGGCGGCCCGCCATCTGTTGCGCCGTCTCCGCGACACGGCCCGCCGTGCGGCGGGAGAGGGGGCGCGCATCGACTACTTCGCCACATCCCTGCCCACGTTCCTCCTCTTCGAGGACGACCTCGACCTGCGCCACCGCGCGGGCAGCCGATTCCTGGAAGGGCTGGCCGAGCTCGGCCTGCGCGCGCCCAAGCGGGCGAGACGAGCCTTCGAGGAAGTGCTTGCCCTGGAACCGCTGCACGACGGTGCAGCGTGGGGACTCCGTCAGCTCGGCTGATGCGCGCCGGATGCGCTGTGGGCGAGCCGGCCACGGGGGTCGACTGAAGCTGGCGTGCCCCAATCGCGGGGTGTCGTTCCGGACCGGCGTGCCACCCGACCACCTGCCCCGGATGCCACGCGGGCGAGACTAGCGCGTTGCGGTCTGTGCGCGTTGTTCGTACAGCTGCCGCGTCAGGGCCGCCTGCCCCACGTGCTCCCTCGAATGACCGGCCGCCTGCAGCAGCCACCAGGCGCCCGAGCGAGTCCGTTCGCCCCGCGTGACGGCCGCGGCGAGGTGCTCGTCGGTGATGCGTGACAGGTGGTCGCGGATGTCCCGCTCCACGGCCTCGACCTGCGCTTCCAGGTCGGCCGCGCGCAAGCCGGTCACCCGGAACGCGGCCTCGCGGTCGCGCGGCAGGTGCAGGCCGGCCACCGCTGCGGTCAGGTGTCGCTCGGCGTCGACCGCGTGGGCGAAGATCGCGGCGATGGAGTTCGTGTCCGGGCCGGGTCGCCAGTCGAGCGCCGCGGGCGTGAGGCCCGCGACGATCTCGCGCATCGCGGCGTGCCCCTCGCGGAGGTGAATCTCGACCTGGTCGACGAGTGATGCGGGACGTGCCTCGGACATCTATCGCTCCTCTGCGGGTGCCGGTTGGCTCATCGTCTCACGTGTCCGTGCTGGACGCCGCGTCCGACACAGGCACCCGTCCTACGCGCCGGCCTCGGGCGTCGTCGCGGCGGCCGGTGCGCCAACGAGCGTGATGGCGGTGCGCCAGTCGCCCTGCGCCCGCATCTGGAGCTGGATGTTGAGGAAGGCGAGCGCCTCGAGCTCACGCGCCCGCGCCAGCGGTCCGACATACACGGGCCGGTAGCCGAGCGAACGCAGGAGCTTTGCCACGGTGACGCTGACCTCCTGGTCGTCCGTGGCGTACAGCGCATCGACCGTGGTGCCGTGCGTGGCCGGGTTCGCCTGCACGCTGGCGAAGAGCGTGTTGAAGGCTTTCACGACCCGCGCGCCGGGCAGCCAACCGGCGAACGTCTCCGCCCCGGACGGGCCAGTCGCGGTGACCAGGCCCGTGTAGTCGGGTGTCAGCGGGTTCGTCGCGTCGATGACGATCTTGCCGGCGGCCACGGGGGCGATCTGCCCGGCGACGTCCTGTGCGGCGCTGGCGTAGGGGACCGCGAGCACGACGAGGTCGGCGGCGCGCACGGCGTCGGCCGGGCTGGCGGCAACTGTTCCGCCGGAGGCTTTCGCGGCCTCCTGCGCGCCGTCGGCATCGCGAGCGGCGTACGTCACGGCATGGCCGGCCGCAGCAAACGTGGAGCCGAGCGCCTTGCCGACGTTACCGGCTCCGATGATCGCGATCTTCATGCTGGTACTCCTGCTCAACTCGCGTGGTACGCGTGGTGCGCGCTGACGACGGGGATCGTGGACGGACGTGGAAAGGTCCGCGCCCAGGCGGCAGCTGCCTTGGCCAGTCGGCGTCCTCGAAGAGGAGCGGGGCCCCGTGCCTCAGACAGAGCGCGGGGAGCCGCGGGCGGGACGCCGCGGCCGACGGTGCGGTGCCGGCGGAGGCGCGCCCGTGTGCGATCGGAGTGGGACGAGGTTCCGACATGGTCTTGCTGTCTCTGCGGTAAGTCTCAGCCGTTCCCAATTGTCGCGCGCGACGCGGAATCCGTGCGATCTGGCCCGCGCGGAAACCACCTCGTCGAGCCCCGGGCACCGCGACGAGGCCGGGCACTGCGGCTGCGGGTGGCCGGTTCAGGCTCCTTCGCGGTCCGCCAGCACGGGCAGGTCGGTCCTGGCACGCAGGTGGAACGTCACCCCGTAGACCTCCCGTGTCTCGGGGTCGACGCGCGGCGCCGCGGTCAGGCGCCACTCCTCGCCGTCTCGCGTGATCCAGCAGGCAAGCGGGCGGCCGCGCTGCAGGACAGCGTCGAGCAGCGCGAACGTGCGGCCGGGAAGGTCGACCAGGGCCTCCCGGGCCGGCATCCCGACACACGCATCGCCGAATGCGTCAACGAACGCCCGGTTGGCGTACACGAGCACGTGGCCGGGGCCGAAGCAGAGCGCGACGGGCCGGCTTCTCACCCGGGTACCAGCGGTCGCGAGGGGCGCGGGCGAGGGCGCTCCGACGCGTTGGGGCAGCTGCTCATCCGATTCCAGGATAGTCGCGCCCCCGGGTGGCGTTCAACGGGCGCAGGGGGCGCGTCCGTCGCGCGGCCGGGTGGCGTTCAACGGGCGCAGGGGGCGCGTCCGTCGCCGCTCACCGACCATCGCGGTCCGCTGGCCGCCGCTCCGACCGCTGGATGAGCCGTGACCCGTCCGTGCGCCACCGCCGGCCGACGATGGCCGGCGGTTCGCCTGCGCGTGACGCAGGTCCGCGCGGGCGCTGCGGCAGGCGTGGCAGCCCGACGATCGACGCACACGGGACGTGCGGCCCTGGTGGTCTTGCTCGCGCCGGAGGATCCTGCGCGCAGGGGAACGGAGGGAGGACGGTGGATACGTTCGTCGTGTTCGCGCTGGCGACCCAGCTGCTCCTGGCGGCGTTCTTTGCGGCACACCTGCGGCGACCGGATGTCGAGCGCTGGCTGGGCCCCGTCGTCTACGGCAGCGGGATCGTCGCCGTCGCGCTTGCGCTTGGGCTGCTGCTCGACAACCGACCCTGGTATCTGGTGCTTGCGCCGATCCTGTATGCGCTGTGGGCGGCGTTCGGCGCGTTCGTCGACCTCATCCGGCCGGTGCCCTGGCGTCGACCGGCCCGCTGGTCGATCGTGCTGCCGTACGTCGCGCTGTTCATCGGCAGTCTGTTCTCCCTCTGGATCCCCTTGTGGTATGTGGGCACCGTGTACTGGCTGGCATTCGGCGCGCTCTACGCGGTCCATACGGTGCTGAACCTGTATGGACACGTCGTGGCGCCGCATCGGGACCGCGCGGTGCGCTGACCGGCGAGCCGGCCGAAACACCAGACGTTCTCACGAGACCGGAGCGGCCCTTCGCCATGACGGCTGCGCGGTCTGTCCGCGCGCGGCCATCCGGCCCGGACGCTGCGGCCGCGATCTGGCTTGTGGCTCCGCGCGGCCATGGGCGGATCAGGGCGCTGTCTGGCCCGCCTTCCATGCCTCGTAGCGGGCGCGGGTCTCGTCGTTCGGCGGATACAGCCCCGGGAGCTGCACGCCGCGATCGACTTCGGACATGATCCAGCCCTCGAACCGCTCCTGTTCGGGACCGACCTCGACCACGTGATCGACAAGCGCTGCCGGGATGACGACGGCGCCGTCACCGTCGGCCACGATGACGTCGTCCGACATCACGGCGACGCCGCCGCAGCCGATCGGCTCCTGCCAGCCGACGAACGTCAGTCCGGCCACGGAAGGAGGCGCCGCCGCGCTCGCGCTCCACACGGGCAGACCCGTGGCGAGGACACCCGCCAGGTCTCGCACCGCGCCGTCGGTCACGAGGCCCGCGACGTTCCGCTTCGCCATCCGCGCGCAGAGGATGTCACCGAAGATGCCGGCGTCGACGATCCCCATCGCGTCGGCCACCGCGACGCACCCCTCCGGCATCGCCTCGATCGCCGCCCGTGTCGAGCGCGCCGAGCCCCAGGAGGCGGGAGTGGCGAGATCCTCCCGGGCCGGAACGAAGCGCATGGTGAATGCCGGACCGACCACGCGCGCGCCGTCCGCTCCGATCGGATGCGCGCCACGGATCCAGACGTTCCGCAGGCCCTTGCGCAACAGGATCGTCGTGATCGAGGCAGTGGAAACGCCGGCGAGTGTCGCCGTGACCTTCGCGTCGAGTGCCATGCGCTGAGATCCTCCTGGGGACGGCAGGAGCCGCCTGTCTCGCGTCCACACGCAGGGCCGCCCGAGCGGACACCGCGGTTCGACCCTGTCCACGTGGCTTTCAACGGGGATCAGCGAAGCATGCCAGCTTCCCTGTGGGCGCGCCCGACCCTGGCGCGTGACGGGGCGCGAGCGCGCCCGACCCTGGCGCGTGACGGGGCGCGAGCGCGCGCGCTCCTACCGTC
>JBJKRK010000291.1:0-8964 GCA_046704705.1 Candidatus Limnocylindrales bacterium
CCCGCGGCGCACGCCGGCCCCACTCCCACCCCTCGGGCAGGGACGAGCCGCTCTCCCATGCCGAACCGACCTGGCGCACCGCCCGGTGGTCGCCCGGGCCGACCCAGGGGCTTCCGTGACCGGCGCACACTGCTTGGCGGCCTGGTCGCGGGGATGCTCGTCGGCCTCGTCCTCCTGGCCTGGACGGGGTTGCAGAGCCACGTGGCGGGCACGACGCCCTCAGCCGCTCCGGCTGCCTCGGCGGCGTCGCTTGCCCCGACAGCCGCGCCGAGCAGCTCGCTTCAAGCGTCCGGACGGATCGCGTCGATGGGAGCGACGCCGGCGGGCGCGACGGAGTTCAGCCTGCGCACCGCGGGCGGCGAGACCATCGACCTCGAGGTCGCGCCGGGCTCTGCCAGCAGTTCCCTGCGTGCCTGGCTGCGCCAGCAGCAGGCGAGCGGTGCCGTCGTCCAGGTCACCTATCGTCTCGAGTCCGGCGTGAACGTGGTGGAGCGAGCTGGGCTCCCCGCTCCGCCGGCTCCGTCGGCCGGCGCTGCCTCCTGACGCGGCGGGGCCGCCGACGGTCCTGCTCGTGCTCGACCTGTACAATCGGCCTGCGCGACCGGGCGGCGGTTCAGGTGCCCGCCGGCCGAGCGAGTCCCGTCCAATCCGCGTTTGAGGCCATCGCTCTTCCATGACGCGATTCCAGAAACTCACGCTCTCGACCGCCGCCGCCACGTACTTGCTCGTCGTGATCGGCGCGATCGTCCGCACCACCGACTCGGGTATGGGCTGCCCCGATTGGCCGCTGTGCCACGGCGCCCTGATCCCGCCGCTGGGCGACGCGAGCGCCTGGATCGAATGGACGCATCGGACCGTCGCCGCCATCATCGGCCTGCTCGTGCTCTCGGTGGCCATCAGCGCCTGGCGTACGCACCGTGGCAACCGATCCGTGGTCTGGGCGGCCATCGCGGCGCTGGTCGTCACCGTCATCCAGGCCGGGCTCGGGATGGTCACGGTCGAGACCTCCAACGCGGGACCCACGGTGACCCTCCACCTCGCTACCGCGATGATCCTGCTGGGACTGCTCACCTACCTCGCCGTGCGTGTCATCTACCCCGACGCGCTGCCGGAGCGGAGCGGCAGCCAGCACTTCACGCTGCTCGCCGCGTTCACCGCGCTCTGCGTCTATGCCCTGCTGCTGTTCGGCTCGCACGTCACGGAGACGAGCGGAGCGGCCCTCGCCTTCCCCGACTGGCCGCTCTTCGGGGGCGCGCTGGTGCCGCATTTCAGCGCCGACTCCAGCGTCGCCGCCGGCCAGGTGTGGCAGTTCCTCCATCGGGTGGTGGCGGCCGTCGTCGGGCTGATCGTCCTCGCCGAGGCGTACGTGGTGATGCGGACGCAGCGGCACCGGCCCGTCCTGGTCGCCTTCGTCCACACCGCGGCTGCGCTCTACCTGATCCAGGTCATCGTCGGCGCGGCGCAGATCTTCACCCACCTCGCAACCTGGGCGGCCGCGCTCCACGACGCCCTTGCCGCCGCGATCTGGGCGCTGCTCGTTGCGACGGCCGTGCACAGCTACTACCTGGCGCGGACCGAGCACATTCCGGTACCGGGGAGGGGCGGGGGCAGGCGGAGCGAGGAGATCCGGCAGGCAACGCCGGTGCCCGGCTCGGTAACGTCCCCCGGCGCGGGCGGCGGCGCCGTTGCGAGGACCGCCGCCCTCGAGCGCGACCTGCTCGACGCTGCGCCGTTCACCCCGCCGGCCGGTGCCGTCGAGAAGGGGCTGGGTCGCCGGGTGCGCGCCTACGTCGCGCTGACGAAGCCCCGCATCATCGAGCTTCTGCTGGTGACGACCGTTCCGGCGATGGTGCTGGCCACCCGGGACGTGCCCGGCATGCGCCTGCAGACATGGCTCGGGCTGGTGGTCGCCACGCTGATCGGCGGATCGCTGGCAGCCGGTTCGGCAAACGCGATCAACTGCTACATCGACCGCGACATCGACGAGGTCATGTCGCGCACGCGCCGCAGGCCGCTCCCGGCACAAGCGGTGGACCCCGAGCACGCTCTGCTGTTCGGTCTGGCCCTCGGCGTGATCGCCTTCGCCTGGCTGCTGGTGTTCACCAACCTGCTGGCGGCGTTCCTGGCGCTGCTGGCGATCGCGTTCTACGTCGTCGTCTACACGCTCCTGCTGAAGCGTACGACGCCGCAGAACATCGTCATCGGCGGAGCCGCAGGTGCGCTGCCGCCGGTGATCGGCTGGGCCGCGGTCACCGGGAACGTGGCGCTGCCGGCGGTGCTCCTCTTCCTGATCGTCTTCTACTGGACGCCGCCGCACTTCTGGGCGCTGAGCGTCCGCCTGACCCGCGACTACGCGGCCGCTGGAGTGCCGATGCTGCCCGTGGTCCGGGGCGTCCGCGAGACCGGCCGCCAGATTGCCTTCTACACGCTGCTGCTCGTGCTGCTCACCCTCGCATTCGGCGACCTGGCGGGCATGGGCGCCGTCTACTTCGTGGGCGCGACCGTGCTCGGCGTGTTCTTCCTGCGCGAGGCGTTCCGCCTCTGGCGAGACGGAACAGGGACCGGCGCGGTGCACCTGTACCGCTTCTCGATCACGTACCTCACGCTGCTGTTCGCGCTCATCGCGCTGGATGTGCTCATGCCGGTTGCGCTGTGAGCGCGGGCGGGCAATGGGCAGTCGGCGGGCAATGGGCAGTCGGCGGGCAATGGGCCGTCGGCCCTGGATGTGCCATCTGGCATGTCACGCAAGGCCATACGGCACGCGAAGGGGGCCGGGTGCCCTATGATGTACACCTCGTCGATCCGTTGCTCACGAGGTCTGCCCCAGGCATGAAGCTGTCCCCGCGTCGCACTGCCAGCGACCGTTTGGCCGCCGCCCCGGGATGGTGCGCGTCGTGACGACATCCGGCCAGACACTGCCCGTCGAGGCGCACGCGCAGCCCGCTGGCGCACGCGCGCGCCCCATCGAAGACACCCGGCACCAGGTCGACACCGCGCTCATCGGTGTCCTGCTCTTCATCGTCAGCGAGATCATGTTCTTCGCTGCGCTGTTCGGCTCGTACTTCAACATCCGGGCCACGAACAAGGTGTGGCCCCCGCCGGGCTTCACGCTCGACCTCCCCATCGCCGTCCTGCTGACGGCGATCCTGGTCACCAGCTCGTTCACGATGCAGTACGCGGTCACGCGCATCCGCGCGGGTGACCGTCAGGGCATGGTGCGGGGCCTGACCATCACGCTGGCCCTGGGTGTCATCTTCCTGTGCGGCCAGCTGTACGACTACATGCACCTGCCGTTCGGGGTGAGCACGGGCATCTTTGGCACGCTGTTCTACACGATGACCGGCTTCCACGGCGCGCACGTCTTCGGCGGTGCGGTGGCGATGTCGGTCGTCCTGTGGCGGGGGATGCGGGGGCAATTCTCGGCCCGTCACCACACCGCGGTGGAAGCGGTGAGCATCTACTGGCATTTCGTCGACGTCGTGTGGATCTGCCTCTTCTCGACGTACTACCTGCTGCACTAGGGGTGGGCGCGATCCGTGGCGGGCCGGTGCGCGGCATCGGGCCGGTGCGCGGCATCGGGCCGGTGCGCGGCGGCATCCAGGTGGGGCGCCGATAGGCCCGTCCGTGAATCCTCGCGTGCACCGAGCAGGAGCGAGGTTGCCGGTCCTGCTCGCGGGAATCCTCCTGGCGGTCTCGGGTTGCGGCGCCGTCGGCTCGGCAACTCAGCCATCCCCCTCGGGTATGGTGGTCGTCGGGCCCGGACTGCTCGACAAGCAGGCACCCTCCTTCGACCTTCGGGACCTTGCCGGGCAGCCGGTCCGGCTCGCCTCGTACAGTGGGAAACCCGTGATCGTCAACTTCTGGGCCTCGTGGTGCATCCCCTGCCAGCAGGAGTTCCCGGTGTACCGGGGTGTGGCCAGCGAGTACGGGGCACGCGGCCTGCAGATCCTGGGCATCGTCTACCGCGACACGGCCGCCAACGCGAAGGCGTTCATGTCGAACCATGAAGCGACGTGGCCGGCGCTGCTCGACCCCGGAGGGAAGACGGCTGCGGCGTACCACGTCCTCGGCATACCGATGAGCTTCTTCGTCGACCGGCACGGCGTGGTGCGTGCCGTGAGCTACGGGCCACCGCCGTCGACCGTCCTGCAACAGGACCTGGACAAGATCCTGTGAACGCCGCCGAAGGGCTCGGCCCCCGCTCTGCGTCCGACCGGACCACGCCCGACCCGACCGCGTCCGAGCGGCCCGCGCCCGGCACTGCACCCGCGCCCGGAACTGCACCCGCGCCCGGAACTGCACCCGCGCCCGGCACTGCACCCGCGCCCGGCTCTCGCGGGCCGTGGCCGACGGCTCCCGCCCCGGCGGCACCGTTCACGCCCGCGGCCGTCGAACCGGCGATCCGGCTCGAGAACCTGACGAAGCGGTACGCCGGTCGTGCCGTGGTCGACGGCCTCGACCTGACCGTCACCCGCGGCGAGGTCTTCGCGCTGCTCGGGCCGAACGGGGCGGGCAAGACGACCACGGTCGAGATGATCGAGGGCTACCGGCGTCCGGACGGCGGCTCGCTGCGGGTCCTCGGGATGGACCCTCAGCGCGATGGGTCGCGGCTGAAGCCGCGGATCGGGCTCATGCTCCAGTCGGGCGGCCTGTACAACCAGCTGCGGCCCATCGAAGCGCTCGAGCTCTTCGCCGCCTTCTACGCCCATCCCCTCGACCCGGCCACGATCCTCGAACAGGTCGGCCTGCGAGACGTCGCACGGAGCCGCTACCGCAGCCTGTCGGGCGGTGAGCGCCAGCGCCTCAGCCTCGCGCTGGCCTTGATCGGACGGCCCGAGCTGACCATCCTGGACGAACCCACGGCCGCTATGGACGCGCAGGCGCGCCGCGCCACGTGGGGGTTCCTGCGGGATCTGCGCGCCGGCGGCACGACGATCCTGCTGACGACCCACTTCCTGGACGAGGCGGAGCAGCTCGCCGACCGGGTGGCGATCATCGATCACGGGCGACTCGTGGCGCTCGGAAGCCCGGCCGAGCTGCGCCGCGGCGCCTCCCCGGAAGACGTCCGGGAGGTTCGCCTGGAGCTGGCCGCGGCCCTCGATCCCGCGCACGCGGAAGGGCTGCGCCGCCTCGCCCATGTGAACGCCGTGCGCGCGGAGCGGCCCGGCGTCTATGCCATCTCCACGGGTTCGCCCGGCGAGTTGCTCGTCGAGCTCTCGACCTGGCTGTGGGCCTCCAGGCTCGAGCCGCTCGCGATGCGCGTTGGCCAGGCCAGCCTGGAGGACGTCTTTCTGCAGCTCATCGGCGAGGGAGATGCCGGCGGTCGGTCAGCCACGCGCGGAGCGGCAACCACGCCACGGGAACCGCTGGCGGCGGACCGGAAGTGAACGGCGCGCTGGCCTGGCGGGCCTTGATCGCACAGACGCGGGTGGAGCTGCTCCTCGCGTTCCGGCGCGGCGAGAACCTCCTCGTGACGATTCTCATCCCGTTGTTGCTCCTGGTGTTCTTCGCGAGCGTGCCGCTGCTGCCGAAGGCGCCCGCGGGCGGCAGCCAGATCGACCAGCTCGTCCCGGGCATCCTGGCACTCGCGATCATCTCGACCGGCCTGGTCTCGCTCGGCATCGCCACGGCGTTCGAGCGCGGCTACGGGGTGCTCAAGCGGCTCGGCGGGTCCCCACTCCCGCGGGCGGCGCTGTTGGGGGCGAAAGCCCTCGCCATCCTCGCCACGGAAGTGCTCCAGGTCGTCCTGATCGCCATCGTCGGCTGGCTACTGGGCTGGGCGCCACCCGGAGGCATCGTGGCGGCGCTCGCGGCCGCGACGCCGTGGCTGCTCCTCGGCTCAATCGCCTTCTGCGCGCTCGGACTCCTGCTCGCCGGGGTGCTGCGGCCCGAGGCCGTGCTGGCGCTCGCGAACGGCCTGTACCTGGTGTTCCTTCTGCTCGGCGGCGTGATCATCCCCCTCGACCATCTGCCACAGGTGGTGGGGCTCGCCGCCGCGCTGTTCCCTCCCGCGCAGCTGGCCGAGCTCCTGCGCGGGGCGCTCGAGCCGCAGAACGCGGTGGAGCCGCTGCAGGCGGCCGGGCTCGCCATCTGGGCGATCGCGCTCGCGGCGGCCACGCTGCTCACGTTCCGGACCGAGTAGCGCTCGAGCAGGCGCCGCGCGGACCTGCGCGGCCGATGCGGACGACGCGCCGCGCTGCAAACAGACGAACGACCCCGGGAGGCGGGCCCGAGGGTCGTTCAGAAACATGCACTGGTTGCGGGGGACGGATTCGAACCGTCGACCTTCGGGTTATGAGCCCGACGAGCTGCCGCTGCTCCACCCCGCGACTGACTACTCTACTGCCGGGTCGGCTGAGCGGTCAAATGCGGGCACGCCTCCAGCGACCCGGGCGACCACCGGGCGATGTGTCAAGGAGGTCGGTACGTCGCCTCCACCGCGTCCGGGCGGACGTGGCCGCTACCGCGCCACCCGGTAGCGCACGTAGACGACGCCCGAGCCGAAGGCGCGGGTGTCCACGAGCTCGAGGTCCGTCCGGCGCTCCCGCCGGGGAAAGAACGGAGTGCCGCCCCCGACCAGCAGTGGGTAGACCCTGAGCCGGTACTCGTCGATCAGGCCGAGGGCGGCCGCCTCGGCGGCGAGAGTCGCGCCGCCGATCGCGACGTCGCTTTCCCCCGGCTCGGCGCGCAACCGCGCGATCTCCTCCGCCCGGCCGCCGGAGGCGAGGCGGGCATGGCCCTGCACCGCCGTGAGCGTGGTGGAGAAGACCACCTTGGGGAGCGGCTTCCAGAGCGCGGCCCATTCGAGCTCCGCCGCGTCGAGCGATGGCTCCTGGTCGGCGGCCTCCCAGTACAGCATCGTCTCGTACAGCTTTCGTCCCAGCAGGTGGACGCCGACCTGGCGTGTCTCGTCGATGACGAAGCGGAAGAGCTCCGCATCGGGGGACGAAAAAGCGATGCCCCCGTCCGGCCCGGTGATGAAGCCGTCGCGGGAGACGCCGATCGCATAGGTCAGGCTGCGCATCAGCAGTCCTCCTGGGTCGCAGGTGCTACAGTATGACCGCCGAATGCCGCAGGACGCAATGCAGCCCGCACCCACGACCCGGGCTGGTCCGGGGCGGCGTGCCCTGATCACGCCGCCCCGGTCGGATCGGGTGGCGGCCCGGCCCGCCAGCCCCGAGCGGAAGAGGATCCGCACTCGGCGGGATCGACCTGAGTGGACCCCGCTGTTACTTGACGAGACCGAGGAAGTAGCTCGTGTCACCCGGGCCGGGAGGCCCGCCGTACCCGGCGGGAACGCTCGGCAGTGTGTAGAACTGCACGAACCGAGCGGTGATCTGGTCCACGGCAGGCTGGTCGAACCCGGTGAGGACGAACGCCGCGAGCCCCGTCACGCAGTAGTTGAAGTTGTTGCCCTGGCCGCCCGTCTCACAGCTCTGATTGGGTGGCGCCAGCGGGCCCGGCTCCCAGAGGGGAATGTAGACAGTCGCGCCGGTATCGATCCAGTGTTGCAGGCATGCTCGAACGCCACTGCCGTTCTTCTTGCCCGGGTCGCCCGAGATCAGCAGGGGGAACTGCAGGTACGGATTGTTTGGAGTGCAGAGGCTCGTGACGAGGTTCGTCTCGCTGGGCGGAGAACTCCAGTAGAGCCAGCCAAAGTTGCCGGGTCCGTTGCTCCCCGCAGTCAGGGTTACCTCCTGCCCGGGTTCGTACTCGTGGGGCGGATCGGCCGCGATCGGCAGGACCTGTCCAGGCGGCAGACCGAGCTGCGAAGCGGTCAGCGCTGTCGCGGTCGCCGCAATCGACCAGGTCGTCTTGTTGACCGGGGGGAGATCGAGGAAGAACGTGCGCGGCTGCTTGGTCGTCGTGACCTGCACACCCTGGGCGCCGGCGGGGATGGCGCCGGTGGCGCTCACGCCGCCAATCGTGGCGAGCGTCTTGTCGACGTACTCCCCCGTCCAGCCCGTGCAGGGCGTGCCGGTGGCGTCGCAGTTTTCCTGCACGGTGGCGGCGACGGCATCGTAGACGTCCGTCCCGGTGAGGCCGGAGTCGGCGGTGTAGTAGTCCGCGATCACCTTCGTCCCGGCGAGCGACGCCAAATCAGCCGCATTCTGGGCGTCACGCCGGTTGACGAACGCGTACCCGCCGTCGAATGCGAGGCCGGTGAAGAGGAGCAGAGCCACCAGCGACAGGACGAACAGCACCATGGCCTGGCCGCGCCGTGCTTCGGTGGCCCCGTTGCGAGAATGAGATCTGGGCACGTCATGCTCCGTCATTGCTGGACCGTCACCGCGGCACTGCTCGAAACGGTAATGGTGGGCACGAGCTGACTGATCAGCGGCGTGATCGGCGTGAGGGTTCCGCTCACGTGCACGGTGAGCAGGTCGCCCGAGTGACACGTGTCGGGATCCGTGACGGTGGCGCCATCGCTCTGGCACGTTGCCGTGGCCGACGGCGATGGGACTGCGGTGAGAGAGCCGATAGCGTGGCTGGCGATCGAGGCGCGGCTCGCGTTCGTCTGCGAGCGAAACTGCACCGAGCCCCACCGCGCCGCTTCGCGGGCCGCCTCCGCCGTCGACGTGTACGCGTACACGAGGCGCCCGAGGTCGAACACGCCGAAGAGAAGAAACGCAAAGACCATGATCACCAGCGAGAACTCGACCAGCGCCTGACCAGTTGTCCCATGGGCGCGCTGCCGCGGACGTCGGCCACGCATGGCTACTTGACCTCCGTCGAGACAGTCGTCGACATCGTGCAGGTGCTGTCCGAGACGGTGAGCGTCACGCCGTACGACCCGGCGGTGGAGTACTTGTGCGACGTCGTCTGGCCCGTGCCCGTCGACCCGTCACCGAACGTCCAGGCCCAGCTCGTTGGCGAACCCGTCGAGGCACCGGTGAAGGACACCTTCCCGCTCGACCCGGATTCGTTTGCGGTGAAGCTCGGGCTGAGGTCGCAGGCCGGCAC
>JBJKRK010000292.1:0-4787 GCA_046704705.1 Candidatus Limnocylindrales bacterium
CGGGCGCGCTGAGACCCCTCGGGTGCGCTGAGAACCACTCAGGCGCGCGACCGCTGCCGCGGCGCGCCGAGACTCACGGCGAGCCGCGGGGCCGTGCGGCCGAAGACCACCCCGCCTCAGGGCCAGCGGAGGGCGATGAGCGCGCTCAACAGGCCGACGGCCGTCCCCTGCACGACGATCGTGCGCACGCGGCGGCGGTCGGCCGCGATGGCAGCGGCGTCGCTGATCGGAGTGACCTGCCCGACCGGTCCCGCCACGTTGTAGACGCCACGCGAGCCGAAGGCGACGCAGAAGCGCCGCCGAACCTGCTGGATCGCGATCACGGCACCCGCAGCGGGCAGGCCCACGACAGCCCGCACGGGCCGCGGCGCGCGGACCGCCACGAGAAGCGCCTCCAGCCCCAGCGTCCCGGCGGTCGCGAGGATTGCAAAGCGCCTCCGAACGGCGACCTCCGCCGCGCCGATGTTGCACTCTCCGGGCCGATACGCGGGGTCCGGTACACCTGCAGGCACGTCCACGGTCACAGATACGTCGGCGGCGGTCGCGCGGATCGCCGCTTCGAAAGCCGTGCCCGCTCAGGTCGCCGCCGGACGTGCACGCGACCGCGCTCGCGAGGCCGGTTGCCACGCGTCGAGCGGACGCACGTCGCCGATGCCGGCCCGCACGGCTGGATCGAGCGACCGGGCGCCTGCGATCGCGGTCTCGATCGTGGTGAAGCACAGGATCCCCTCCTCGACCGTGGCCAGTCGGATCGAGGCGGCGTCGTGCACCGGGCCGCTCTCGGGCGACGGCGTGTTCACCACGAGCTTCACCTCGCCGGAGAGGATCGTCTCCAGGATGGACGGCACACCGTGCCGCGCTTCCGGCCCGGGAGCCGCGGCACCCACGCGGGCAACTTCCTGGACCCGGTGGCCGAGGGTCCGCAGCCTGGCGGCCGTGCCGCGGGTGGCTGCAAACCGGTAGCCAACCGCCGAGAGGGCGGCCGTCAGTTCCGCCAGGTGTGGCTTGTCCCGGTCCGCGATGGAGAGGAGCGCGGTCGCACCGTCACTGCCCGGGAGGGGCGGACGGAGCGACGCCGCGAGCAGCGCCTTTGCCGTCGCCACGCGGACGTCGGGATGGAGGCCGATCACCTCCCCCGTCGACTGCATCGCCGGGCCGAGCCTCGGGTCGACGCCCCGAAGCTTGCTCGTCGAGAAGACCGGGGATTTGACCGCCACCAGCGGCGGCGCCGGCAGCAGCCCGTCCGGCCATCCGAGCTCCGCGAGTGTCGCCCCGAGCGCGATGCGGGTCGCGAGCTCGACCATCGGGACTCCCGTGACCTTGGAAAGGAACGGCACGGTCCGGCTCGCGCGGGGGTTCACCTCGAGCAGGTACACGCCGTCGTCGCGGACGATGAACTGCGCGTTCACCAGCCCGCGCACGCGCAGGGCGCGCGTGATCCGGCCCATGGTGGCGACGATGAGCGCCTGGTCGCCGGGGCTCAGCCGCTGCGGGGGGAACACGCCGAGCGAGTCGCCCGAATGCACACCGGCGCGCTCGACGTGTTCGAGCAGTCCCGGCACCAGCACGCGTTCGGTGTCGGACACGGCGTCGACGTCGACCTCGAGCCCCTCCAGGTACGCGTCGATCCGTACGGGGCGGTCCGGGGTCACGACCGCCGCCGCCGCGAGCTGGGTCACGAGCTCTCCCGGGCCGTATGCGAAGTCGATGGCCAGCCCGCCGATGACGAAGCTCGGGCGGACGATCACGGGGTAGCCGACGCGCTCGGCGATCTCGAGTGCCTCGTCGATCGAGGCAGCCATGCCGCCGGCGGGTTGGGGGATCCCCAGCCGCTCCAGGAGCGCGGCGAAGCGGCTGCGCTCCTCCGCCTGGTCGATCGTCTCGAGTTCGGCCCCCAGGAGCGGAACACCCGCCTCCGCGAGCGATGCGGCCAGGTTGAGCGGCGTCTGGCCGCCGAACTGCACGAGAGCCGCGAGCGGCGGCGCCCCGGCCGGCGACTCCGCCGCCACGACCGCTCGGACACTTTCGGCGTCGAGCGGCTCGAAGTACAGGCGGGAGGAGGCGTCGAAGTCGGTGGAGACGGTCTCCGGGTTGGAGTTGATCATCACCGCCTGCCAGCCCTGCTCCCGCAGCGTCGCGGCGGCCTGCACGGCGCAGTAGTCGAACTCGATCCCCTGACCGATGCGCACCGGCCCGGAGCCGATGACGAGCGCCGCGGGACGTTGCACCGGCGGCGCTTCGGGCGGCGAGCCTGCGGCGGCGTACGTCGCGTAGAAGTACGGGGTCGCGGCGGCGAACTCCGCGGCGCACGTGTCCACCATGGCGAAGCCAGGCTCGAGGCCCACCGCGGCGCGCCTTCGTTCGATCTCCGTCACCGGCAGCCCGGTCAGCTGGGCGATGTCGCGATCGCCGAACCCGGCCCGCTTCGCCGAGACGAGCAGTTCGTCTCCCGGATCGCGCGCGCGCCCGCGGCCCGAGGCGACGGATCGAAGCGCACCCTCGAGGTCGACGATGCGCGCCATCTCGGCGATGAACCATGGCGCGATGCCGGTCGCCTGCTGAATGTCCTCGGCCGGCGCACCCCGCCGGAGCAGCGCGAGCAGGCGCCAGAGCCGTGAGTCCGAGGGCGCGAGGAACCGTCGCAGCACCACGGGTCGCGCCGCCGAGACGGCGTTCGCCCGATCAGCGCAGACGAGGCCGTCGTCACCCACGAACACCTCGCCGACGAGTTCTTCGCGGCGGAGGCCGCGCGTTCGCTCGCCACCTCGTGACACCGGACCGACCAGGTAGTCGAGCGTCGCCGACCACTCGGGGTTTTCCGCGAGGAGCCCCACCCCGGCCTGTTCGAGCCCACGGAGTGCCTTGTTCAGCGCCGCGCCGAAGGTCCGATCGATGGCCATCACCTCGCCGGTCGCCTTCATCTGCGAGCCCAGGCTGCGGTCAGCGCCCGGAAACTTGTCGAAGGGGAACCGGGGCAACTTCACCACGACGTAGTCGAGCGCCGGTTCGAAGGCAGCCACGGTGGTACGCGTCACGGCGTTGGGAATCTCGGCCAGCGTGCGCCCGACGGCGATGAGCGCGGCGACCCGGGCGATCGGGTAGCCCGTTGCCTTGGAGGCCAGCGCGCTGGAGCGCGAGACGCGCGGGTTGACCTCGATGACCGCGTAGTCGCGCGCGTCGGGCGAGAGCGCAAACTGGACATTGCAGCCGCCCTCGACCCCCAGGGCCCGGATGATCGCGAGAGCCGCCGAGCGCAGGCGCTGGTGCACCGCGTCTGGAAGGGTCTGCACCGGCGCGACGACGATCGAGTCGCCGGTGTGGACGCCGAGCGGGTCGACGTTCTCCATCGAGCAGACGGCGATGCACGTGTCGTCCGCGTCGCGCATCACCTCGTACTCGATCTCCTGCCACCCCACCAGGCAGCGCTCGACCATCACCTGGCCGATGGGGCTGACACGCAGGCCGCTGCGCACCCGGTCGACGTAGGCCGACTCGGTCTCGACGATCCCCCCGCCGGAACCGCCCAGCGTGAAGGCGGGCCGGATGATCGCGGGCAGCCCGATCCGCTCCAGGGCCCGGGCTGCAGAGGCGCGCCGTTCCGGCTCCGTGGCGCCTTCGACCACCGCGGAGGGCGCGTAGGGCTGGCCGATCCGGTCGAGCAGATCGCGGAAGCGCAGCCGATCCTCGGCCATCTCGATTGCCTCGAGGGGTGTTCCCAGCAAGGGCACCGCGTGCCGCTCGAGCACGCCCTGGCGGGCGAGTGCAACCGCCAGGTTGAGCGCGGTCTGGCCGCCCAGCCCGGCCATGATCCCGTCGGGGTGCTCGCGCTCCAGGATCCGGTCCACCGACTCGATCGTCAGCGGCTCGAGGTAGACCACATCGGCGACGCCCGGGTCGGTCATGATGGTGGCCGGATTCGAGTTCAGCAGGATCGTCCGGATCCCCTGATCACGCAACGCGCGGCAGGCCTGCGTGCCGGCATAGTCGAATTCCGCGGCCTGCCCGATCACCACGGGCCCCGAACCGATGATCAGGACGCTGCCGGGCAGCGGGCGCCGCGCGGCGC
Organism: Candidatus Limnocylindrales bacterium; assembly: GCA_046704705.1. Taxonomy (GTDB): domain Bacteria; phylum Chloroflexota; class Limnocylindria; order Limnocylindrales; family CSP1-4; genus JBJKRK01. The sequence goes on from JBJKRK010000292.1 coordinate 4,067, forward strand.
CGATGGCAGGCCGCCCGGACCGGGACTCGCCGCGCGCCTTCCTGGTGCGAGCCGTCATGCGTTCGCGTGGATCGGGCCGCGATCGCCCCGCAGCACGTGCCCGACGAACCGATCGAAGACCTCGAGCGCGTCGAGCGGACCGGGCGACCCTTCGGGGTGGTACTGCACCGTCTCCACCGGCAGCTCGCGATGGCGCAACCCTTCCACCGACCCGTCGTTCAGGTTGCGCTGGCTCACGTAGAAGCCGCTGCCTTTCGGGAGCGAGTCCCCCACCACCTCCACCTCGTGGTTCTGTGCCGTGACCTGGACGCGCCCGGACTCGAGGTCCTGGACCGGATGGTTCGCCCCGTGATGCCCGAACCGCAGGCGCCGCGTCTCCGCGCCGGCGGCGCGACCCACCAGCTGATGTCCCAGGCAGATCCCCAGGACCGGGCGGCCCCCGGCGAGTGCCGCGCGCACCAGCTCGATCGGCGCCGCCAGCCGGGCGGGATCGCCCGGACCGGGCGAGAACACCACGCCGGCCACTTCGGGCGCCAGGGCATCCCCCGCGCTCGCCGTGTGCGGCAGCACGCGCACGCGCACCCCCCGCCGGCGCAGCCCGCGGACGATGTTCGTCTTCAGGCCGAAGTCCAGCACCGCGATGAGCGGGCCGTCTCCGCCGCCGACGTCGTACGCCGCCGACGCCGACACGCGACCGACGAAATCCTGCTCCTCCCAGCGC
>JBJKRK010000293.1:0-7592 GCA_046704705.1 Candidatus Limnocylindrales bacterium
GCCGAGATCGTGTTCGAGCCCTCGGCCACCAGCCGCGGCCTGTCCGAGTACCTCTGGCGCATCGAGCAGACCAGCCACGCGGTCGCCAACGGCTATTTCGTGGGCACGATCAACCGCGTCGGAATCGAGCCCCTCGGCGAAGATGACTTCTACGGTCAGAGCTACTTCTGCGATCCTCGGGGGCAGTTCGTGGGCGCGGTCGGTGACGCGCACAAGGAAGAGCTGCTCGTCCGCGACCTGGATCTGGAGATGATCGACACGGTCCGCACGACCTGGCAGTTCTACAGGGACCGGCGCCCGGAGGCCTACGGCGACCTCGTGCGGCCCTGAGCCCGCGGTGCGGCAGGGGCCGGCGCCATGGACTTCGGCTTCACCCTCAAGCCCGACCACAGCATCGCGCGCACCGTCGCGCTGACCCGCCAGGCCGAAGCCGTCGGCTTCGGCTACGGCTGGCTGTTCGACAGCCACGTCCTGTGGAAGGACCCGTACCCGCTGCTCACGCTGATGGCGCTGAATACCGAGCGGATGCGGCTGGGGACGTGCGTGACGAACCCCGCCACACGTGAGCCGTCGGTCACGGCCTCGGCGCTCGCCACGCTGGACCAGATCTCCGACGGCCGCATGGACCTTGGCATCGGGCGCGGGGACAGCGCGCGACGGGTGCTCGGCAAGCCCCCCACGACACTCGCGACCCTCGAGGAGGCCGTGCGGGCGATCCGTGACCTCGTCGAGGGGCGGGCGGCGACGTTCGAGGGGACCCAGCTGCAGCTGACCTGGGCGGGAGACTACCGGCTGCCGGTCTGGATGGCCGGCTACGGCCCCCAGGCGCTGCGGCTGACCGGTCGGATCGCGGATGGCGTGATCCTGCAGCTCGCCGATCCGGACCTGATCCGATGGTTCGTGGGGCAGCTGCGTGAGGCGGCCCGACAGGCGGGCCGCGACCCCGCGAGCATCAAGGTGATGGCCGCGGCGCCCGCGCACGTCGGCGAGCGGGCCGCGTGCCGCGAGCGGGTGCGCTGGTTCCCGGCGCTCGTCGCCAACCATGTCGTCGACCTGGTCAACCGCTACGAGCCGAGCGAGCTGCCCCCGGCCCTGACCGGCTACATCCGCGAGCGGCAGGGGTACGACTACCACCATCACGCCGAGGTCGGCTCGTCCAACGCGGCCTTCGTCGAGGACGAGGTCGTCGATCGGTTCTGCGTCATCGGGCCACCGGAGGCGCACAAGGCGAAGCTGGCGGAACTGGCCGACGCCGGGGTCGACCAGTTCAACATCTACCTGATGAACGGAGACGAGGAGGAGACGCTCAAGGTCTACGGCCGCGAGATCGTCCCGGCGATGCGGGCGGTCCCGGCCGCGCGGAGCTAGCGGACGGAGGAACGATGCGCACGCTCATCACCAACGGCACGGTCGTCAACGCGGACGGCTCGACCCAGGCGGACGTCCTGGTCGACGGGGAAGCGATCGCGGCGGTCGGCCGCGGGCTCGCAGCACAGGGGATCACGGCGGAGCGGACGATCGATGCGGCAGGACGCTACGTCATGCCCGGCGCCATCGACGTCCACACGCACTTCGACATGCCGTTCGGCGGCACCTTCACCAAGGACACGTTCGAGACGGGAACGCGCGCCGCTGCGTTCGGCGGCACCACCACGATCCTGGACTTCGCGATCCAGACCAGGGGCCGGAGCCTCCGCGAGGGGCTGGACGAGTGGCATGCCAAGGCCGAGGGCCACTGCGCCATCGACTACGGCTTCCACATGATCATGTCGGACGTGAACGACGCCACCCTGGCCGAGATGGACCAACTGGTGGCGGAAGGGGTCCCGGAGTTCAAGCTGTTCACCGCGTATCCGGGCGTCTTCCTGAGCGACGACGGGGCGATCTTCCGGGCCATGCAGCGGACCGCGAAGAACGGCGGGCTGATCATGATGCACGCCGAGAACGGCGTGGCGATCGACGTCGTGGCGAATCAGAACGCCGAGGCCGGGCGCACCGACCCGTACTACCACGGCGTCTCCCGCTACTCCATCTTCGAGGGCGACGCGGCGAGCCGCGTGATCCGCCTCGCCGAAGCGGCGGGCGTGCCCGTGTACATCGTCCACATGTCCGCACGCGAGGCGCTCGACGCGGTGCGCGAGGCGCGCGACCGGGGCGTCCCGGCGCTCGCCGAGACCTGCCCGCAGTATCTCTTCCTCACGCTCGACGACATGAAGAACGGCTTCGAGGGCGCGAAGTTCGTCTGCTCGCCGCCGCTGCGCCCCAGGGAGCACGCGGAGGAACTGTGGCGCGGGCTGCAGCGGGATGACCTGCAGATCGTCTCCACCGACCACGCGCCGTTCGACTTCCACGGCCAGAAGGAGTTGGGGCGGGGCGACTTCCGGAAGATCCCCAACGGCCTGCCCTCCGTGGAGGACCGCCTGGACCTGATGCACGACGGTGGAGTCGTGGCGGGGCGGATCACGAAGGAGCGCTGGGTCGAGCTGTGCTGCACCGCCCCGGCACGGATGTTCGGCCTGGCGGGGCGCAAGGGGATCGTCGCGCCCGGCGCGGACGCGGACATCCTGGTCTTCGACCCGAACAAGAAGCGCACGATTTCGGCCGCGACGCAGCACATGGACGTGGACTACTCGTGCTATGAGGGCCGCACGATCCAGGGCACCAGCGACATCGTGATGAGCCGCGGAGAGGTGATCGTCGAGCACGGCGAGTACCAGGGGCGGCCTGGCCGCGGGCGCTTCTTGAAGCGCAGCACCGCGCGCGAATACCTCGCCTGACGTTTCCGGGCGCCCCGGGCACGAGCGACCGCGGGCGACCACGGGCGACCCCGGGCGACCCGTTACCGCTCCGCGAGCACCTGGTCCGGAGGTTCGACCCTCGGCGTTGTGCTCCGGATGGAGGTGAGCAGCGCTTCCCGCGCCCCGTCGATGTGGTCGCGCATCAGCCGCTCGGCGAGGTCGGCATCGCGCCGGCGCAGCGCCGCGACCAGATCGTGATGCCCGTGCGCCGCCGCGGATGCCCGCCCCGCCGCGCTCCCCTAACCTGAGGCGGGCCCGAGGCGCGCCAGTGCCAGCCCGAGGGGGACCCGGGGTGGGGACCCCAGACCTGAGGCGGGCCCGAGGCGCGCCAGTGCCACCAGGGGTGACCCACGGCGCTACCACAGGCCAGGCGGGCGCCGACCAGCCGGCTGCGCTCCGCAAGGCGAGTTCAGCACAACAGCCTCACCGCCCCCGCGTCACCCGGGCGTGTCAGTCCGGCCCGCAGGTCACGCCCGCGCTGGCCCGTGCCTTCTCCATGGGCGGACGCGCGTTGCCGCCACGTCGCACCAGACCAGGCCGAGTTCCGTGGGTGGCTCCCCGCCGGCGACCAGCGCGCGACACCATTGCGCCGACGAACCTGGGAAGCGGGCCGCGAACACCTCAGGGTATCGCGCGAGGATGGCGCGATTGGCCGCCGTGGCGCGGACCACCCAGACACCATGAACACGGTATCGGTCCATGCCGCCCACGGCGACAGCAAACTGGCGCGCCTCTGCCAGCTTGCGATCGGTTGCTCGAACGCTGGCGCCGACATCGCCGATCGTGTTCCAGCATTCGACCAGGATCAGGCGTCCGCCACGCTCATCACGCAGTCCGACGTCGGCGGACCGCCAGGGCTCCGCCGGTCGGGTCGCGAGCTCGAACGTCCGACCGACCCCCGAGCGGCGAGCGACCCGAAGCACCAGTTCCTGGATCCGGAGGTGACCGGCGTCCGCGGGCTCGTCGAGCAGGTCGCGCGCGAGGGCGACCCCGAGTGGACGATCCAGTGCGAGAGCGACCCGTTGCCAGGTATCCATCGTGTGGCCGCCCCCGAACCCACGTTCGAGGGCACTGATCGTCGCGCGAGCGAGCCCGACACCCGAACCGAGCTCCGCCTGTGTCAGGCCCCGACGCCGCCTCGCTGCGCGGACCTCCCGACCGAGTCGCGCGAGCTGCTCCTGGTTGCGCTGTCGCGCCTCGACCGCAAGGTCCCGTCGCCTGAGCTTCACCATGCTCGCTGCATGGTCGCCCGGAGCGCTCACCGCTCACTTATGCCTCCGCCGGGCGGATCGATCGTCGCCCGCCGGCCTCTCGCGCCGGAGCGGCGCCTTCACTCACGGCCTGCGCCCGGGCCAGACTGAACCGCCCGAGTTGACGTGCGAGGGTGAGGATGGCATGAGCGCACTGGCTGAGCTCAGCGCGTCCATGCAGCGGGCGGCGGACGGATTGAGCGTCGTCCCGCACGCGGGCACAGAGGCGGCCCGCGCCTCGAACGGCGGCGAGCGCGCGGTGTCGTCCCCGCGGGTTGTCGTCCCGCGTCCGCTGGAGGCTGTGGACCTGCTGGGGACGCGTCCGCCGGGACCGTGACCCGCTGGAGGCTGCGGCGCGGCGCCCGGATGGTTGTCGGGATGCTCTCGGGCGCGTACGGCGGGCGCCCGAGCGAGGCCGCTATCTCGTCCGCGGGAAGCCGAGGTCGACCGTGCTCGTCCCCGGGTCGGGCCAGCGGCTGGTCACGACCTTGGAGCGCGTGTAGAACTGGATCCCGTCGGGACCGTACATGTGCTGGTCGCCGAAGAGCGAGGCCTTCCAGCCGCCGAAGCTGTAGTACGCCACCGGAACCGGGATCGGCACGTTGATGCCCACCATGCCGATGTTCACGTCGAACTGGAACTGCCGCGCGGCACCGCCGTCGCGCGTGAAGATCGCGGTGCCGTTGCCGTACGGGTTGTCGTTGATCAGCTGCACGGCGTCGGCGTACGTCGGCACGCGCACCACTGTCAGCACGGGGCCGAAGATCTCGTCCCTGTAGCACGCCATGTCGGGCGTGACGTTGTCCACGAGCGAGGCGCCCAGGAAGAACCCGCCGCTGCGGTAGAGGTCATGCTCGCGGCCGTCGGCCACCACGCGGGCTCCCTGCGCGGCGCTCGAGTCCAGGTAGCCTGCCACCCGGTCGCGGTGCTCCCGCGTGATGAGCGGGCCCATCTGCGCCTCAGGATCGGTTCCCGGGCCGACCTTCACCTTCGGCAGGCGCGCCTGGATCGCCTGGACCAGCGGATCGGCCACGTCGCCCACGGCGACGACCGTCGCGATCGCCATGCAGCGCTCGCCCGCCGAACCGTAGCCCGCGCTCACTGCCGCGTCGGCCGCCATGTCGATGTCGGCATCCGGCAGCACCACCATGTGGTTCTTCGCGCCGCCCAGCGCCTGCACGCGCTTGCCGTTCCGCGTGGCGGTCTCGTAGATGTACCGCGCGATCGGCGTGGACCCCACGAAGCTCACCGCGGCGAGGTCGGGGTGCTCGAGAAGCCGGTCCACGGCGACCTTGTCGCCCTGGACCACGGTGAAGACGCCGTCCGGGAGCCCCGCCTCCTGCAGGAGCTGCGCGATGTACAGCGAGGCGGAGGGGTCCTTCTCCGACGGCTTGAGGACGAACACGTTGCCGCAGGCGATCGCGTTGGCGAACATCCACATGGGGACCATCGCCGGGAAGTTGAAGGGTGTGATCCCGGCCACGACCCCGAGCGGCTGCCGGATCTGGTACACGTCGATGCCGGTGGAAGCCTGCTCGCTGAAGCCGCCCTTCAACAGATGCGGGACGCCACAGGCGAACTCGATGTTCTCCAGCCCCCGCGCGACCTCGCCGAGCGCGTCGGAGGGTACCTTGCCGTGCTCCGCGGTCAGGAGCGCCGCGATCTCCGCGCGATGCGCGTCGACCTGATTGCGGATGCGAAACAGGATCTCCGTGCGACGCGAGAGCGACGTCGCGCGCCAGGCCGGGAAGGCCGCCTTCGCCGAGGCGACCGCGGCGTCGACCTCCTCCACGGAAGCGAAATCGACGACGCGGGTCTGGCGGCCGGTGGCGGGGTCGAAGACAGGGCCCTGGCGGCCCGAAGTCCCGGGCACGACGCGTCCGCCGATCCAGTGGCTCACCCGGCCGACTGCCGCGCCTCCGGTCTGCGCTGGCGTGCCCTGCGGTTCCGCGACCTGTGTCATCTCTGATCCTCACTCGTCTCGCTCGGTGTGCCGTCCGGACCGGCAGCACCCGGGCCGGCGGCAATGAACCAAGGATACCGCCCACGCAGGGCCGCCAGCCCGTGCGGGCATGTCAGGTCTGGCGGGCGCGGACGCCGATCGAGGCGGCCAGCACGACGAGCGCGGCGACGGCGAGCAGCTGCTCGGCCGAGAAGGCGCCGACGACGGCGGGGTCCGTCCGCGTGAACCCGACGAGCAGGTTGCCGACGAGCCACCAGCCGAGCGCGATCAGGTACAGGTAGCCGAACCGCAACCGGCCCGGCGCGACCTCGGCGCCGCGGAGCAATCGCGCCTCGGCCCACGCACCCGTCTGGCGCAGGCCCGCAGGGAGGCGTCGGAGCAGCGGCCCCGCGTGCAGCACGAACGTGACGCCCACGCCGAGCAGCGCCCACAGGCCCGCGTACGCCTGGGACGGGTGCGCGGGCACGCCGGGATTCGGGCTGAGCCACGGGCCGGGTCCCCCGAAGGCGACTGCCCAGGCACCCATGTACGGGGCGCCCTGCCCGGCGCCGGCGAGCAGCTCGGCGAGCCGCGCCAGCCCCACGGTGAGCAGCAACGGCGAGCTGGCCACGTCGAGCCATCGTCCGACGGGGACACCGAGCAGGCGGGCCAGGTATGCCGCGGTGAGTGTGCCGCCGAGGATCGCGCCGAGGAGCGAGAGCCCGCCCTGTCCGGGATCGAGCAGGCTGCCCGGGTGCGCCAGGTAGTACTGCGCGTACGTCAGCCCGTACACGATGCGCCCGCCCACCACGGCACCGGGAACGGCCGCCACGGAGAGGTAGAGCAGATCGTCCAGGCGGAGTGGTTCGAGCCCGTGACGCCGCCCGCTCCCGCGCGCGAACCGCGCAGCCGCGAGGAGGCCGAGCAGGATCGCGCCGGCCAGGGCCAGCGTCTCCCAGGCGACGGTGAACCCGTGCGCGCGGAGGTACGGATCGAACTCGAGGGTGATGACCGCCGGCGACATCTCAGCCCGGCGGGCAGTCGAGCAACGGGGCAGCGACCATCCGCGGTAGTGTACCGGCGTGACGGCACGAAGCACCCGGTCTGCAACCCCCGGAGGCGCCGACCCCCGTGCGCGGGGACGGGCCGACCTCGTCCTGGTCGGAGGCAGCGTGCGAACCATGGACGGCACCGAGACGCCGGCCGGACCGCACGCCACGGCGATCGCCGTCGCGAACGGGACGGTTCTCGCGGTGGGCAGCGACGCCGAGGTGCTCGCCCTCGTGGGGCCGGCAACGCGACGCGCGGACCTGGCCGGACGATGTGTCCTGCCCGGCTTCCAGGACGCGCACGCGCATCCCCTCCTCGAGGGAGTGCGGATGGCGATGCTCGACCTCACCGCGACCACAGACCGAGCCGCGGCGCTGCGCCTCGTCCGGCGGGCGGCCGCGGAACGCCGCGATCCGTCGCGGGGCAGCCAGTGGCTGGAGGCCCGGTACCACCCCGCGGTCTGGCCCGACGGCCGCCACCCGACCCGGGACGAGCTCGACCGTGCCGCACCCGACGTGCCGGTGCTGCTGCACCACGGCAGCGAGCACGCGG
>JBJKRK010000294.1:0-3833 GCA_046704705.1 Candidatus Limnocylindrales bacterium
GCCCGTCCCGGCCCGCGTGCCCTGCGGCCGCCTCGGCCACGCCGGCACCGCCCGGGAGTCCCCGGGTCGCGTTCCCTGGGACGGCCGGCCGTGCGCGCGAGCGGGTTGCGAGCCGGTGGGCGAGGAACGCCGCTTCCGGGATCGCCGCGGCAGCTCGGATCTTCTCCGCGAGCTCGTCGCGCACCTGGAGCATGTCGATCGAGAGCGAGCCGGAGGGCTTGGCGACAAAATCGACGGCCCCGGCATCGAGCGCCTCGAGCGTCACGGCCGCGCCCGCGGCGGTCAGGCTCGAGAGCATGATCACCCGGGTGGGGCATTCGGCCATGAGCCGGCGGAGCATCCCCAGGCCGTCGAGCACGGGCATCTCGACGTCGAGCGTGATGACATCCGGGTGCAGGTGTGCCGCGGCCGCCAGTCCCGCCTGGCCGTCACCCGCCGCGCCGACCACGCTCAAGCCGTCGATCCCCTCGATCAGGCGCGTCACGGTGTGACGCATGAACGGAGAATCGTCGACGACCAGGACCCGGATGGGTGTCATGTGGTCCGCCCGGTTCAGTGCGTGAGCAGGCGGTCGACGGCGGCGAGCACGCGGTCAGGCTGGAAGGGCTTCACCACGAAGTCGCGCGCGCCGCGCTTGATCGCGTCGAGCACGATCGGCTGCTGGCCCATCGCGGTGAGCATCGCGACCCGCGCGGCGGGATCGCGACGCCGGATCTCGTCGAGCGCCTGAAGCCCGTCCATCTCGGGCATCGTGATGTCCATCAGGACGCAGTCGGGCTGCTCGCGCGTGTACGTTTCCACGGCGACCTGCCCGTTCTCGGCCTCGAGCACCGCGTGTCCCGCCTCGGTGAGCACCTTGGCGGCGCGGATGCGCATGAAGGCGGCGTCGTCGACCACCAGGATCTTGGCCATTCGGGTATCTCCGTCAGAGTTCGTGAGCGGTGGACACGCTCCGTACGAGGAGTCGGCCCGTGCCCACGTGGAGTTGAACGGTGCGCCCGGCGCGCCCGCCCAGGTCCTGGGCGGTGGCACGCAACCCGGCGCGCTCGAGTCCCGCGGCGAGCGCCTCGCCGTTGCGCCGCCCGATCTCCAGTCCGGCGCTCATGGGCAGGGTGGCCGCGCCGCCGGCCAGCTTGAAGACAGTGCGCGGCAGCGCGCCGCCGGCACGCTGGAAGGCGGCGAGGAAGGTCTCGAGGCCGCCGTCGACATACTTCACCGGGCTCGCCGGATCGACCGGTCCCCTGGTCGGGAGCATGAAATGGGCCAGCCCACCCACCCGCGTGAAGGGATCCCAGGCGGCCAGGGCGACGCACGAGCCCAGCCCGTACGCGACGAGCATCGCCGCAGGCTCGTTGGCCAGAACGTACTCGCCGATCCCCGCCACGAGGGCCTGCTCCGCAAGGGCCGGGAGCGCCATCTAGCGTGCCTCGGCCGCGCCGACCAGGCGGCGGACCGATTCCGGCCGGGGCAGGACGAGCAAGGTGCCGTCGATGGTGTTGCCCGCCTCCAGGAAGATCGTGCGCGAGGCGAGCACATCGCGCGACTCCGCGAGGAGATCCAGGAGCACGGCATCGAGGATCGCGCCCGCGTATTCCGCGACAAGCACCGGGACGCTCGGGTGGACGGGCTCGCCGAGGCGATCGCCGAGGGCGTTCAGGGCGGCAGCGATGATCACGTTCCCGAGCTCGAGGAGGGCTGACCGCTCGAGATCGTCGAGCTCCGGCAGGACGCCGTCGCGCGTGTGGTCGGTCGGGGTCGCCAGGCCGTCCAGCAGGCGCGTCGCCAGGCGGAGCGCCCCCGAGATGGGGAGTGCGAGCAGCGCGTGGCCGCTGATTCCGCCGCCCACCTGGACGTAGACGGCGACGATCGGCGCATCGGGTCCGCCGGCGAGCGCGATGGCCTCGTCGGCGGTGCACCGTCGGAACTCCGGCGCCGAGATCCTGACGCTGCGGCCGCTCATCTCGAGCATGGCATCGCCGGCCTGGCGGAGCGCTCGCTGGAACAGGGCGGCGAGCAGCGCCTCATCGCGGTGCGACAGCGGTGCCTCGATCGTGACGTTCATGCGCTCAGCCGTACCTCCCGGTCGGGTTCCAGATCCCGCGCGCTCGTGAGCCCTTCGATGTCCACGACCAGCGCCACGCTGCCGTCCGGCAGCACGGTTGCCCCCGCGATGCCGCGGCGGGCCCCGGGCAGGTCGACCAGCGACTTCAGCACGATCTCCTGGTCGCCCAACAGCGCGTCCACGTCGAGGGCGAGCGTGGTGGCGCCGGAACGCACGACGACCAGGCTGGCCAGTTCCGTGCCCTGTCGTGCGGCAGCCCGACGGTCGCCGAGCGCCGCCTCCAGGCGGTGCACCGGGAGCGCCCGGCCGCGCAGCACCACCGCCTGACGGCCGTGAACGGACGAAAGCGCCGCGCGCCGGAGGCGCACCGTTTCCACGACCCCGGTCAGGGGCAGGGCGCACACGCGCCCTCCGGCCCGCACCAGCAGCGCCGGCATGATGGCGAGCGTGAGCGGCAGCGACAGCTCGAAGCGCGTGCCGCGCCCGAGCTCGCTCTGGACGGCGACGTGACCCCCCAGGCGTTCGACGTTCGTGCGGACGACATCGGTGCCGACGCCGCGGCCCGAGACCTCGGTGACGGCCCGCGCGGTGCTGAACCCCGGCGCGAAGATGAACTCGATCGCCTCCTGGTCGCTCAGCGCGGCCGCCGCCGCCTCCGAGAGGAGTCCCTTCGCCACGGCCGCGGCGCGCACGCGGTCCGGGTCGACGCCGTGCCCATCGTCCTCGACGACGATCGTGATGCGCCCCTCGGCATGCCAGGCAGCGAGCCGGAGCCGCCCGGTCGCATCCTTGCCCAGGGCGCGCCGCTCGTCGGGGGTCTCGATTCCGTGGTCGATCGCGTTCCGGACCAGGTGGCCGAGCGGATCGCCCACCTGCTCGAGCACGGACCGATCGAGTTCGGTCTCCTGCCCCTCGAGCACCAGCTCGACCTCCTTGCCCAGGCGCGCCGAGAGATCGCGCACCACCCGCGGGTAGCGGTTGAAGACCGTGGCGATGGGGAGCATGCGGAGGCGGGTGACTTCGTCCTGCAGCTGCCCGGCGATGCGCCCGTACTGCTGGGCGCTCGCCTGCGTCTCCGCCGCGAGCGCGTCGTCACGGCCGAGCCGGTCCTCCACCGCCCGGGCCTGCCGCAGCAGCCGTGTCTTGAGCACGACGAGCTCACCGACGAGGTTCATCAGCTCGTCGAGCCTTCCCACGTCGATGCGGATCGTCTGCTGCGTGAGATTCATGCGGTCGCCAGCCCAGGCGAGCCGCTCTTCGGCACTGGTGCCGCGCGCTTCCGGGCCGAGGTCGACCTGCCGGCGATCGTGGATGGGCTGGGGACCGGCTGTCGTGGGACTCGGCGCAGTGTCTCGGGGCGCGGGCGTTGGCGGAGAGGCATCTCCCGTGCTGCCCGTCCCGGTGCTGGTTGGCGCGGTCGCCTGCGCGTCGGCGGCATCGGTCGCCGTCGGCACGAGGTCGACGGTGAGCTCGTCGATCAGCGCGATGCGCTCGCGCAGCAGGATCGCGTCATCGCCAGCGACGGAGACGAGGAGCCACAGCGCCGGAGTCTCGATGCCCGCCTCCAGGTCGTCCCGCGCCGGGTGCGAGGCGATGAGCACGGCCGCTTCGTCCGCCTCCAGAAACGCCTGCAGGAGCCGCACGCCTTTCCAGGGCGACTCCTCGGCCGCCACGCAACGGATCAGGGAGCGGCGGGAACCGGGGGCCGGCGGGTGCGCGCGGAGCAGCGCGGCGGGCTGGTCGGCGCCGGCAGGCGGGGTCGACCCGTTGG
>JBJKRK010000295.1:0-3951 GCA_046704705.1 Candidatus Limnocylindrales bacterium
TTCGCGCCCGAGCTGCTGTCGATCTCGCCGTCCCGGATCGTCTCGTTCGGTCTCGAGGGAGCCGAACGGAGTGCGAGGAACGTGTGAGCGCGCAAGCCACGCGACGATGGCCACCGGTACAATCGACCTGATGGAAACGCACTTCCGCGGCAACGAGATCATGGGCATCCGCATCCCCACGGTCTTCGGCGAGAACGACGCCAAGATCTGCGAGGGCTGCGGACAGCCGATCGAGACGACGCCGTTCCGCGTCTCCCTGCTCGACATCGTGTCGCCTGAGGCTGCGCCGACGTGGGCGACGACCGCGCCGCTGAACCCGGGACCCCACCAGTTCCACGCCGATCCCTCACACTTCCGCGCCTGGTGCCGCGACCGGGGGTACTACTTCTGTCGCCTCTCGGGAGTACGCGAACTCATGCGGCCCGTGCCGATCCCGGGCGACACACCGCGCTGGGGTGTCTGTGACGGAATGCACCGTGAGGCGCACGAGTTCGTCCCCGCCTGACCACGCCGCCTCGTGGTGCGGCGTGCGGGGTGCGGGAGCAGCTGCAGCAGCATCTGGCCGGTCGTCGTCACCTGCGGCGGCACCGGCGGGCGCCGTGACGCCCGGGGCCTGAGACCCACCGCCGTCGCGCTGCGCTATGATCGGCCGTAGGGTCTCGCAGGTCTGTTGCGTTCACCTTCCCGGCAGATCGGCGGGACCGCCAGGAGGCACCGGGTCATGCCGCACGGCGGCGTCTCCAGACCGCGTCCCCGACAACTCGGTTCGCGTCCACGCCTGCGGGCCGTCTGATGCAGGCTGACCCCAGCGCCCAGTCGCATCGGCCATCCCGATGGCGCGCGAACGCTGCTCGGCCCGGCGGCCTGCAGGGCCACCGATTCCACAGAGAGGGAATCTCGTGAATCTCGACGCCATCCTGCCGCTGGGCTCATCCCTGCTCAGCTTCGTGTTCTGCCTGTTCCTGATCGACCAGTGGCGCGAGCGCCGGAAGTCGTTCCAGGCGATCTGGGCGATCGGGATGCTCTGGTACGGGCTGAGCGCGGGCGCGCAGTTCGTGGGGGCCGCGTTCGGCTGGAACGACATCCTCTACCGCCTGTGGTACCTGATCGGCGCGATCTGGGTCGCCGCGTGGCTCGGCCTGGGGACGACGTATCTGCTCGCGCGCACGCGGTTCGGGTACGCCTTTGCGCTGTCGTTCTTCCTGGCCGGCCTGTTCACCTTCCTGACGGACGCGAAGTACCACTACCCCGACAGCGGCATCGCGCCGATCGTCTACTTCGTGATCGCGATCGGAATCGCCGTGCTCATCGCTCTCGACACCTACGGCGGCGGCGAGCGCTGGCCGAGCATGGCGGCGGTCGCCATCGGCGGGGGAACGTTGATCACCGCGTTCATGGCCGCGAGCGCGCACCTGGCGGCACCCGGATACGTGCTCGACCCGGTGACGCGCATCCCCACCGGCGATCTCTTCCCCGGCTATCTCCGGCTCCTCACCCCGTTCTTCAACATCACCGGCGCGTTCGCGCTGATCCTCGGTGCGATCTACAGCGCATACGTGTTCATGCCGAAGCAGCGCGTCATCCGCTACACGCTGCGGCGGGGCCAGGCGCCGGGCGAACTGGCGCGCAACCTCGTCCTGGCGCCGGTCGCCGTCGCGGTGAACTTCCTCGTCTCCCTGCCGGGCGCCATCGTCGCGCTCTTCAACGGCCGCCTGAACAGTCGGGTCCCCTCGACGATCCTCATCGCGCTCGGCGGGCTCGTCGCGTCGATCACCAGCGGCCTGAACCGCTTCGGAAACACGAGCGGCTTCGCCGTCGGGCAGTTCATCGGCGTCCTGTTCCTCTTCGCCGGGTTCCTCGTCTCGATCGAGGTCTTCAGCGAAGTCCGCATCCCCTTCACGCACGTCGTGTTGCACGTGCGTCACGCGCACGAGGTGCCTTGAACCCAGGAGCCTGAGCCCGCGCGTTCGCCGGCCCGCGCCCGGGACGCACGCGCGGGTCTGGCACGCCGGACGACCCCGGCCGGGGGCCCGGGCTATACTCTGAGCGGGTCTTCACGGCCGTTCCTGTACTCGATCCCGCCCACGTTGGAGTGCGATGCACGTCCGAAAAGCCGTCTTCCCGGCCGCCGGCTGGGGCACCCGGTTCCTGCCCGCGACGAAGGCGCAGCCCAAGGAGATGCTGCCGCTCGTCGACAAACCCGTCATCCAGTACGCGATCGAGGAGGCCGTCGCCGCCGGCATCGAGCAGGTCGCGATCGTCACCAGCAGCCAGAAGCGGGCCATCGAGGACCACTTCGACATCTCGTACGAGCTCGAGCACCTGCTGGAGTCGAAGGGCGACATCGAGATGCTCCGGCGCGTTCGCCACATCAGCGACCTCGCCCAGGTCAGCTACGTGCGGCAGAAGGAGCAGCTTGGGCTGGGCCACGCCGTGCTCGTCGCGAAGGAGCTCGTCGGACACGAGCCGTTCGCGGTGATCCTGTCCGACGACGTGGTGGTGAGCGACGAGCCCTGCATCGCGCAGCTCATCCGTGCGTACGAGGAGACACACTCCGCCGTCGTGGCGGTGATGGAGGTCGAGCACGACCAGGTGAACCGGTACGGGATCATCGATCCGGAGCCGCCGCAGATGGGCTCGGAGGACGGGCGCCTGTACCGTGTGCGCGGGCTGGTCGAGAAGCCCGACCCGGATGCCGCTCCCTCGAACCTGGCGATCATCGGCCGCTACATCCTGACGCCCAAGATCTTCGACAAGCTCGAACGCACGCCACGCGGCGCGGGGGGTGAGATCCAGCTCACCGACGCGATCCAGCTCCTGATGGCCGAGCAGGATGTGTACGCGTACGCGTTCGAGGGCGTGCGCTACGATGCCGGCACGACGATGGGTTGGCTGAAGGCGTCAGTGGAGCTCGCGCTGCAGCGCCCGGATCTCGGGCCGGAGTTTCGTCGCTACCTGGCGGAGCTCGATCTGACCGTCTAGGCCACAGGCGCATACACGAGGTCGTTCGTGCCCGACGTTGGCCGCGTCCTGGGTGGCCGCTACCGGCTGCTGGAGCTGCTCGGCGAGGGCGGCATGGCCACGATCTACCGTGCGCATGACAGCCAGCTCGACCGGGATGTCGCGGTCAAGGTGCTGCTGCCGCAGTACGGTCGGGATGCGAGCTTCATCGCCCGGTTCCGTCAGGAGGCGCAGGCCGCCGCCTCCCTGAGCCACCCCAACGTCGTCGCCGTGTACGACTACGGCACCGACGAGGCCGGTCCCTTCATCGTGATGGAGCTGATCGACGGGCAGAACCTGGCCGATCTGCTCCGCGAGCGCGGTCCGATTCCGCCCGTGGTCGCGGCGCGAGTCGGGATCCAGATCGCCGAGGCACTCGCGGTGGCGCACGACCGGGGCATCGTCCACCGCGACGTGAAGCCGTCGAACGTGCTCGTCACCGACGACGGCCGTGTGCGGGTGGTCGACTTCGGAATCGCACGCGCGTTCTCCGAGTCGCAGCTCACCCTCCCCGGGACCACCCTGGGCAGCGTGCACTACTTCAGCCCCGAGCAGGCCCGAGGGGAGCCGGTGACGGCCGCGAGCGACATCTACAGCCTCGGCCTGGTCCTGTACGAGATGCTCACCGGACGGCGGCCCTGGACGGGCGACACGGCGGGCGCGGTTGCGCTTGCCCGCCTGAGCGGCCGGGTGCCGCATCCCTCCGAGGCGCGTCCCGACCTCCCGCCGGCGCTCGACGCGATCGTCGCGCGCTCTCTAGCGTTCGAGCCGGGCGAGCGATACGGCTCCGCCCGCGAGCTGGCGGATGCCCTAAGCACGGTCGTGCAGGAGATCGTCGGGCCGGCGGCGCTGCACGGCGCCATGGACCTGACGGGCGCGGGAATGGATCGCGCTGAAGGCGCTGCGCGCGGTGCCGCCGAGCAGGGGTCCGACGCTGCCGCGCGGCCGCCG
>JBJKRK010000296.1:0-31788 GCA_046704705.1 Candidatus Limnocylindrales bacterium
CCGCGGAACTCAGCCTGGTCGTCGAGCGACGAGGGCCCGTGGCGGTGGTCCGGCGTTCACCAGGGGTGCGTCCTCGGTCACTCGACCGCGGACGTGCCTATGGTCGTCCAGTAAGGGCCCACCCTGCGCCTCTCTCTCCCGGGCGCCTGTCTGCGCGCCCATCTCCCTCCCGAGCGCCTGTCTGCGCGCGCTGAGGGTCCGTCCCCGTAACCCGATCGACAGGCACGCCCGCCCAGACTGCCGGCATGCACAGCGAGTCGAACCGCCGGGTGTCCGTGCTGCTCCTTCGCCGTACGCCGCGGTGGCTCGCGATGCCTCGTACCCGTCGGTCACTCGGGTGAGCGCCTGCCCTGCCGCCATCCGGGCCGATGCACCGCTGCTTGAAAGGACACCTCGATGACGGCTGTCACCCGCGATGCCAGCACCCCGCACACCAGGTTCCGCATCAACCTGCGCGAGCTGGTGCGCTCGCGCGAAGGGGAGTCGCCCTGGGCGCTTCCAGCGCTGCTCGGCGTCACCGGTCTGGCCATCGCGCTCTACATCTGGAACCTGTCGATCAGCGGCTACGCGAACACGTACTACTCCGCGGCGGCGCTGGCTGCCTCGAAGAGCTGGTCCGCGTTCTTCTTCGGCTCGTTCGACCCGGCCAACTTCATCACCGTCGACAAGCCGCCCCTCGCGATCATGGTCATGGGGTTGTCCGTGCGGCTCTTTGGCCTGAGCTCGTGGAGCATCCTGCTGCCCCAGGCGCTCGAGGGAGCGCTGACGGTGGCCATCCTTTTCCTGGCCGTCCGGCGCTCGTTCGGTCCGCTCGCGGCGCTCATCGCTGGGCTCGTCATGGCGCTCACGCCCGCGGCCGTGCTGATCTTCCGCTTCAACAACCCGGACGCGCTCCTGGTGCTGCTGCTCGTCGCGGCGGCATGGGCCCTACTCCACGCGCTGGACGACGGCAGTCTGCGCTGGACCGCGGTTGCCGCAGCGTTCGTTGGCCTCGCCTTCCTGACCAAGTACCTGCAGGCGTACCTGGTGCTGCCGGGCTTCGCGCTGGTCTACGGGTTCACCGCGGATACGACGCTGCGTCGGCGTGTGACCGGGTTGTTCGCGGCGGCGATCACGGTGGTCGTCACGAGCGGCTGGTGGGTTGCAGTCGTGCAGCTCATCCCCGCGGCCTCGCGACCGTTCATCGGCGGCAGCACCACCGGTTCGCCGCTCGATCTGATCTTCGGCTACGACGGGCTGGGGCGCCTGTTCGGTCGCACCGGACCGGGCGGCGGCGTGGGCGGATTCGGGGGAACAGCAGGCCTCTTCCGCCTGTTCAACGCGGACTTCTTCGGCGAGATCGCCTGGCTGCTCCCGCTCGCGCTCGCTCTCCTGCTGCTCGGCATCTGGCTCCGCCGGCACGCTCCCGCCACGGATCGAGGCTTCGCCGGGTACCTGCTCTGGGGATCGTGGTTCGTGATGACCGCGGCGGTCTTCAGCTTCATGTCCGGCGTCATCCACTCCTACTATGCGGTGGCCCTCGCGCCGGCGGTTGCGGCGCTCGTGGGGGCCGGCGTGGCCGACCTGTGGGCGCGTCGGTCGCGGGGGTGGCTGGCCCCCGCAGCGCTGGGCCTCGCATTCGTGGCATCCGCCTGGTGGGGCTGGCAGCTGCTTTCCCGCACGCCCGATTTCGCGCCGTTCGTGGGGCCGCTGGCCGTGGTGCTGGCAGCAACGGCGGCCGCGGTGCTGCTGCTCGGGTCAGTGCCCCGGCTGTCACCGGTCCTCGGCCGGTTCTCCGGCCCGGCGCTGGCACTCGGCCTGTCCGCGCTGCTCCTCGCGCCAGCGGCCTACGCGTCCGCCACGCTGGGCACGTCGTACGGCGGGGGCGACCCGCACCCCGGGCCCGGAGCGGCGGGGACTCGGTTCGGTGCGGCGGGTCATCCCGGCGCCTTCGGAGGCCCGGCAGATGGAGGCAGCGGTGTTCCCTTCGGCGGCGGCACACTGCCTGCCCCTGCTGGGACCTTCGGGCTCCCCGGCGGAGGTGGGGCGGACAGCGCCCTGGCCAGCACAGCCCTCGACAGCTACCTCGTGGCGCACCGCGGCAGCGCGACGTGGATCGTGGCCATCAACTCGGCACAGGACGCCGGCTCGATCGAGCTCGCGACCGGCCTCCCCGTGATGGCGATGGGCGGCTTCACCGGCTCGGATCCGGTCCCGACACTCGCGCAGCTGCAGCAGTACATCGCCTCGGGCAGGCTCCGCTACGTGATCGTGGGAGGCGCCGGCGGGTTCGGCGGGCCGGGTGGTTTCGACAGCCTGAGCTCGGAGCGGATCGCGTGGGTGACGAGCGCGTGCAAGGTCGTCGATGACGCGGGCAGCGGCCGCCGCTCGCTGTACGACTGCGCGGGCGCGGCGACCTGAGCCGTGGGCGAGGGCAGCCCCGGGCCCGGGCGAGTGGCGGCTGTCCGGGTTCTCAGGCTGTGGCCGTGCTCACGACCTGTTCCCCGTCCTGCCAGACCGCCTCGACCCGCTCGGCCAGCCCGACGAACTCGTACGGGTCGCCTGCGACGACCGCGAGATCGGCCCGCTTCCCGGGCTCGATCGAGCCGAGCTCGTCCTCCACCCCGAGCAGCTCGGCAGCCACGATCGTGGTCGCCGCGAGGACCTCGGCCGGCGGCATCCCGCCGGCGGCCATGAGCTCCAGCTCGCGGAGGTTCTTGCCGTGCGGCGTGACGGGGCTGTCGGTGCCCATCGCGACACGGACGCCGGCTGCCACGGCCCGCCGGAACGACTCGCGATGGACGTCCACGACCTCACGCGCCTTTGTCAGGCTCGCCTCGGGGATCTGCACGCCCCGCGCGGCCGCGTCGATCACCCCCTGTGGGGCGACGAGCGTCGGCACGAGGTAGGTACCGCGCTCGAGCATCAGGTCGATCGCCTCGTCGTCGAGGTAGATGCCGTGCTCGACCGAACGGATCCCGGCCCGTACGGCGTTGATGATGCCGGCCGTGGACTGCGCGTGCGCCATCACCCAGCGACCCGCTGCCGATGCCTCGGCGACGAGCGCCCCGAGCTCGTCCAGTCCGAACTGCGGATGCCGGGGGTCGTCCCTGGCCGACAGCAAACCCCCGCTCGCGGCGACCTTGATGACGTCGGCGCCGTCGCGGATCAGCTCGCGGACCTTCCGCCGCATCGCGTCCGGGCCGTCCACCACGCCGCTGGGCATCCCCGGGTAGACGGCGAACATCCCGGCCTCCGCCCCGCTCGGGAGCCAGGGATCGCCGTGGCCACCGGTCTGGCTGAGCATGATCACCGAGATCTGCATCCGCGGCCCGGCGATCAGACCCTCCTCGAGCGCCCGCTTCATGCCCAGGTCGGCGCCGCCCGCGTCCCGCACGGTGGTGATCCCGAGGCGCAGCGTCGCGAGCAGGCTGCGCTCGGCTTCGTAGAAGCGGTACGAGATCGGCGTCTGGAGCAGCCGCCAGGTGTCGACATGGCTGGCCGCCATGTGCACGTGGCAGTCGAACAGCCCGGGCAGCAGCGTCCGACCGGCGACGTCCACGGCGCGGTCGCCGTCCAGCCGCGGACCCACGTCGACGATCCTCCCATCCTGGATCGCGACGTCTGCTTCGGCAAGATTCCGTCCCGGCGCATCGAAGACCCGACCACCGGTGAAGACCGTCCGCATGACCAACCTCCGTCGCGGCATTCGATCCAGCCGCTGCGCCACATGATGGCGCGCCGGGCGGATCGTGGCAGACCGTCTCGCCCCCGGATGGCGCGGCCCACGGAATGGCGCCTTCGCCCCGGCATGCCGCGAGACCCTCAGCGGTGGCACTGTCCGCGCCAGCTGGGCACCGTCCGCGCCGATCGGCCTGCCCGGCATTGGCCCGGCCGGCAATCGGCCTGCCCCGCAAGCGACGTGCCCGCAATCGGCCTGCCCGCAATCGGCCTGCCCGCAATCGGCCCGGCCCGCACCAGGTCGCCGCGCCCGTCACGGGCTGCGGATCTCCGCCTCACCCGAAGCCGCCGCACAGCGTCGAGGTCGCCCGCCCCCCGGCTGGTTGACGACGGCCCGCCCTGGAGCGCGGCCGGCGCCTCACTCCGGTACGATGCGCCCGGACCGTGCGGCGCACCCTGGGTGTCGCTGCAGGCCGGAGGTGGCGGCGTCGTTGCCTCGTGCAGGGCAGCGTCCCCGCGGCACCCGACCGTCCGGCGTGCGTGCCCCGCGCCCAGGGGAGGAGGAGATCCAGGACATGGACGAGCGGTTCGACTTCGTGATCATCGGTGCGGGTGCTGCCGGCGAAGCGGCGGCGTATCTGGCACGTGAGCGCGGCGCCTCGGTCGCGATCGTCGACCGAGAGCTTTTTGGCGGGTCATGCGCGTACTGGGCATGCATGCCATCCAAGACGCTGCTGCACGCCGCTGGCATCCATGCCCTGGGCGGGAACTACGCCTGGCCCCGTGCCGCCGCCCGGCGCGACTGGATGATCAACCGGGAGGGGGTCGAGATCCCGAGCGACGCCGGTCATGAGAGCGGGCTCACATCCGCGGGAGCAGTTCCCATCCGAGGTTCCGCCCGCCTCGCCGGCCCAGGAACCGTGGTGGTGGAGTCGGCCGAGGGACCCCGCACGTTCCACGGGTCGCACATCATCCTGGCCGTCGGCTCGAACGCCGCCGTTCCGCGCGTGGAAGGGTTGGACGGGATCGTGCCGTGGACCAACCGGGAGGGCACCAGTGTCCGCGCGCTACCGGCCACTCTCGTCATCATGGGCGCCGGGCCCACGGGTGTCGAGCTCGCACAGGTCTACGGGCGCTATGGCGTTCCCACCGCCCTGATCGCGTCGCAGCCTTGCGTCAACGCCAGGGATCACCCCCGCAGCTCGGCCGTGCTCGAAGCGGCGCTGCGCCACGATGGCGTCGACATCCGGACAGGGGTGCGCGCGGTGCGAATCCGCGCCGGGGCGGGCGCCGCCGGCGCGCACGTCGTCGACCTTTCAGACGGTTCCACGGCGGAGGGCGCCGAGATCCTGCTCGCCGTGGGTCGCCGGGTCCCCCTCGACGGGCTGGGCCTTGAGACGGTCGGGGTCGAGGTCCGCGACGGCCGTGTCGCTCCGGACGACCGGTTGCGCATCGCCGAGGAGCTCTATGTCGTCGGGGATGTCGCGGGGCCGGAGATGCACACCCACGTCGCGCACTACCAGGGCGAGATGGCCGTGCGGATCGCCATGGGGGAGGACGCGCGGCCCGATTACCGGGCCATCCCGCACGCCACGTACACCGACCCGGAAACGGCCGGCGTCGGCCTGCTCGTGGAGCAGGCACAGGTACAGGGACGCGACGCGCTCGAGCTGACGGCCGATCTGGCGACCTCCGCGAAGGGCTACGTCTCCGAGTCCGGGGGCCACGTGACGATCGTGGTCGACCGCGGGGAGCGGCGCCTGCTCGGGGCGTTTCTCGCCGGCCCGGGCGCGTCGGAGGCGCTGCACGAGGCGGTGCTGGCGGTCAAGACACGGACGCCGCTGGACGTGCTCGCGGACACCATCCATGCCTTCCCGACCACCGCACGCGTGATGGGGAACCTGTTCGTCGACGCGTACCGGCAGCTCCAGGCGTAAGCGCACGGTGGATCTGGCATCGCCGCGCGGCCCCGGCCGGTCGATGCCTGCGCGTCGGCGCTGCGCATGGGCGGCCGCCGACCCGGCGCTCGCGACCTACCACGACCTCGAGTGGGGCCATCTGCCCGCCACCGAACGCGACGCGTTCGAGCTGCTCACCCTGGAGATCTTCCAGGGAGGGCTCTCCTGGCGCACGGTCCTCGGACGCCGGGAGGGATTCCGGGCTGCCTTCGCCGTCTTCGATCCCGAGCAGGTGGCGCGCTTCGGAGCGGAGGAGCTCGAGCGGCTCGCATCGGACGCGCGCATCGTCCGCCACCGGCAGCGCATCGGCGCGACGATCGAGAACGCTCGACGGTTGCTGGTGGCGCGGGTGGAGTGGGGGAACGGCCCCCGGGATCGTGACGCTTTCGTCCGGAGGCTTGCGCTGGCTCGCGACTCGGGAGACGCGGGCACCCTTGCCGCGGAGATGCAGTCGAGGTTCGTTGCCGTTGGCCCGGGCACCGCCAGGAGCTTCCTCCAGGCCGCCGGTGTCGTGCCGCCGGTCCATGAGGCGCACTGCTGGCTGGCACCCGCCCCTGACGGCCGATGCCGGTAGGGGCTTCGGCCCGGCTCGGGCGGCGCGTGCGATAATCGCTCGAACGACCCCTGGAATACCCTGTTCTGCCGTGAGGAGGAACGTTGGCCAGCAGCACCGGACTCGCCCAGGACCCCGCGGAGTACCGACGTCGGCTGGCGGATCAGTCCGACGAGCAGATCGATGCATGGGCCGCCGAGCTGATGCGCGATCTCTCGATCCGGATCGGCGTGCGACGGGTGGTCAGCGATGTGCTCGCCGCGGCGCGCGTCGACGAGGGCCAGTTCGAGCACATCTTCGCGGCCGGAGGTGGTTCCCCGGCGACCGTGGGTCGCACGGCCGACGGCGAGCTGATGGTCCCGGCGATCGAGCTGTGGTGCATCGTGCGCGGCATCCGGGCGAGGGTGCCGGAACCCCGCGAGCGCCTGATCGACTACCTGGTCGGCTGCTTCGCGGAGATGGTCTACCTGTAGCTCCAGCGCCGCGCGGTCTCAGGACCGCGCCGCAGCCGGAGGGCGCGCTGGCGCGAGGCGGTGGTGCTGCGGCTGGCTCAGCGCCGTCCCGGGTCGGCGCCCTGTCCGGCACGCAGGACGACGATCGCGTTCTCGAGCCGGAGCTTGGCGATCGTGAGGTACTTGGCCAGGTTCGCGCGGTCCGTCTCGCTCGCCTCATGCATGGCGTTGGACCCGCGCAGGACGTCCACCAGCTCATCGAGCGCCTCGCCGAGTCGGGTCTTCGCCTGGACCAGCGCGTCGTCGCCCAGCACCCGGGGACCACGCTCGTCGGAATGCCCCGCCAGCAGGCCCATGGAGTCGGGCACGCCGTCGGGGGAGGCGTCCTCACGCGCCGCTGACGCCTGATCGGCCGCCTCAGCCGCCTCGCCGGCGGCGGTCGGGATCGTGGCGCGGCCGCCGGGACCAGTGGTCATCTCCGGATCGACCGTGCTGCCGGCCCGCCGACCCTCGATGCGCTGGCGCAGCTTCATCAGGGACAGCTCGCCGCGCGCCACCTGCTCCGCGAGCCGGCGGCGCTTGCGCGGATCCTCGACCTTCAGCAGCTCGTACGCATGGGAGACCGTGTCTTTGCGCAAAGACACGAGCTCGCGGACCTCCGGCGGCGCGTCCGCCAGGCGCAGCCGGTTCTCGATGTAGCCCTTGTCCTTGCCGATCTTCTGGGCCAGCTTGCGGATGCTGTAGCCGTGCTCGCGCGTCATCCGGTCGTACATCGACGCTTCGTCGAGTGGCGAGAGGTCTTCGCGCTGCAGGTTCTCGATGATCGCGATCTCGAGCGCGGTGTCATCGTCGAGTTCCTCGACGAGCCCCGGCACGGTCGTCAGGCCGGCGAGCTGTGCGGCGCGCCAGCGCCGCTCCCCGGCCACCAGCTGGAACCGGCCCGCGGCAGCCGGTCGGACCAGAATCGGCTGCAGCACCCCGTGCTCGCGCAGCGACGCGGCGAGCTCGTTCAGGCCGACCTCGTCGATCATCAGCCGCGGCTGTTGCGGGTTGGGGTCGATCCGGTCCACCGGGATCTGGCGGACGCCGGGCAGCTTCTTCTCGCCCTCCCGGCCCAGCAGGCTGAGTACGCCGGTGGGAAGCTCGCGATCTTCGGACAGGCGACGCGCGGCGGCGCTGCGGAAATCGGGCCTAGCCAAGGTCGATCACCTCCCGTGCCAGCTCGCGAAACGAGCGAGCTGCCTCCGACGTCCCGGCGTAGACGGTCACCGGCCGGCCGGTGAGCGGCGCCTCTCCCAGTTTGACCGTGCTCTTGATGATGCTGTGAAAGACGTGGTGGTCGCCCAGCTCCCGCAGTTCGTCGAGCATCTCGCGACCCAGCAGGGTGCGGCCGTCGTAGAAGGTGGGCAGCAGGCCGAGGATGCGGAGGTCGCGGTTGAGGCCCTTCGCGCGGATCTGGTTGATGACCTTGACGAGCGCCGTGAGTCCTTTGAGCGCGTAGTACTGCGTCTGCACCGGGATGATCACGTCGTTCGCCGCGACGAGGCCGTTGATCGTCAGCAGGCCGAGAGTCGGCGGGCAATCGACCAGGACGTAGTCGTACCGAGGTTCGACCCAGCCCGCGAGGGCTTCGCGCAGTGCGTGCTCTCTGCCGATCGCGGTGAACAGCTCGACTTCGGTGGACGCCAGCTCGAGGGTCGCAGGGGCCACGTCGATGCCCGTGGTCTGCGTGGGCACCACGACCTCGTCCATCGTCGCGCGCGCGTCGCCGAGCACATCGGAGACGGAATGTTGCAGCGTCCCGAGGTTCACACCGAGTCCGACGGTGAGGTTCGCCTGCGGGTCCATGTCCACGCACAAGACCCGGTGGCCCTGCTCGGCGAGTGCACCGGCCAGATTGATCGCCGTTGTCGTCTTTCCCACGCCGCCTTTCTGGTTGGCGATCGCGATCACGTTCGTCAAGGCGCGTCCCTCTCTCTGTCGCTCGTGGGCGGCGATCGTCCCGTGCGCGGCCGGCGATCTGGTGTTGGCGCGGGATGAGCCAGGCAAGGCAGTCTACCAGTCCGGTCCGGCAGTCTACCGCGCGAACAGCGAGCGTCCAAGGCGCTTGTCCACAGCTGACCCGAGTTGTTCACCGAATCTGTGGATAAGTGACGCCCCGTCCGTCGTTTGCTGACGGGGACCTGACGGCTGCTGACGGCGACCTGACGACGTGCCATGCGGGCGGCGTCGACCTGTGCGTTTCTGCCGCGACCCGAAGTCCGCGATGGTCGCCGCGGGGAGAGGTCATGCGCCGCTGGTACGATACCGGGACCGTCTTTGCGCAAAGACGCGACCGCAGCAGGGAGCGTGATGGCCACCAACGAGGAACGACTCGTCCGTCTGCGCGTGATGCGCGAGCAGTCTCGCCTCGGGGGCGGGGAGGCGAGGATCGAGCAGCAGCACGCGCGGGGCAAGCTGACGGCCAGGGAACGGCTCGACATGTTGCTCGACCCGGGATCGTTCGTCGAGCTCGATGCGTTCGTCACCCACCGGGCTACCGAGTTCGGCCTGGACGAGCAACGCATCCTCGGCGATGGCGTCGTCACGGGTCACGGCACGATCGATGGTCGACTCGTGTTCGTCTTCAGTCAGGACTTCACGGTCTTCGGAGGATCCCTGTCTGAGACACATGCGGAGAAGATCTGCAAGATCATGGACCTGGCGATGCGGACGGGCGCGCCGGTTGTGGGGCTGAACGACTCGGGCGGTGCGCGAATCCAGGAAGGCGTCGTGTCGCTGGGCGGCTATGCCGACATCTTCCTGCGCAACACCCGCGCCTCGGGCGTCATCCCGCAGATCTCGGTGATCATGGGACCGTGCGCCGGCGGCGCGGTGTACTCACCGGCGATCACCGACGTCACGATCATGGTGGAGGAGACGAGCTACATGTTCGTCACCGGTCCCGACGTTGTGCGCGCCGTGACTCATGAGGATGTCGACCGTGAGCGGCTGGGTGGCGCGCGCGTCCACACGAGCGTGAGCGGCGTGGCCCACCTGGCCGCGCCCGATGAAGCGGTCGCGCTCGACCTGGCCCGCCGCATCCTGGGCCACCTGCCACAGAACAACGTGGACGACCCGCCGCACCGCCCGACGAGTGATCCAGCGGATCGTCGCGACCCCGAGCTCGACCGGCTGGTCCCGGACGAACCGAATCGCCCGTACGACATGCACGAGGTGGTCGCGCGGGTCGTGGACGACGGCGAGTTCCTCGAACTGCAGCCGGCGTGGGCCATGAACATCATCATCGGCTTTGCCCACCTGGGCGGCCGGAGCGTGGGAATCGTGGCACAGCAGCCGGCGGTGCTCGCGGGGGCGCTCGACATCGATGCGTCCGACAAGGCGGCGCGGTTCGTGCGCCTGTGCGACGCGTTCAACGTCCCGCTGGTGACGTTCGTCGATGTCCCGGGCTTCCTTCCGGGCGTGTCGCAGGAGCACGGTGGGATCATCCGTCACGGGGCGAAGCTGCTCTACGCGTACTGTGAGGCGACGGTCCCCAAACTCACCGTCATCACGCGCAAGGCGTACGGTGGTGCGTACGACGTCATGAGCAGCAAACATGTCGGTGGGGACATCAACTTCGCCTGGCCTTCAGCGGAGATCGCCGTGATGGGTGTCGAGGGTGCCGTGAACATCATCTTCCGGGACCGCATCGGCTCGGCGCAGGATCCCGACGCGGAACGCCAAGCGCTCGTCGCGGAGTACGAGGAACGCTTCGCGCACCCGTACATCGCCGCGGCGCGCGGGTACGTGGACGATGTGATCGAGCCGTCGGAGACTCGACCGCGACTGATCCGGGCGCTGGAGATGCTCGCCACGAAACGCGACCGGAACCCGGCGCGCAAGCACGGCAACATCCCGCTGTGATGATCGTCTTTGCGCAAAGACAGGGGGGCCCGCGGTCTCGTGTTGCCCTGCGGGTGCGCCCCCACCCCCGGCTGGACGATTCGGGCCGTGCCCCTGGGAGCGGACACGCGCGAATGGGTCGACGGCCATGAGCGTCCCCGGTACGGCGGGGTCGGCGCCCTTCCGCAGGGTCCTGGTCGCGAACCGGGGCGAGATCGCCCTCCGGATCATCCGCGCCTGTCGCGAATTGGGGATGGAATCCGTCGCGGTCTACAGCGACGCCGACGCGGGCGCCCCGCATGTGCGGGCTGCCGATGCTGCGCTCCGCATCGGACCTCCGCCAGCGACCGAGAGCTACCTCCGGATCGACGCGATCATCGACGCGGCACGCCGGTCGGGCGCGGAGGCGATCCACCCCGGCTACGGTTTCCTTTCCGAGCGCGCGGCCTTCGCCGAAGCATGCGCGGCCGCGGGCATCGTCTTCGTCGGGCCGGAGGCACGTACGCTCGCCGGGCTGGGCGACAAGCTCTCCGCCCGTCGGGCGGCCGCAGCCTCGAATGTGCCCGTGGTGCCGGGCACGCTGGAGCCGGTGGCGATCGACTCGTCCGACGCGCTCGCCGCCATCTCGCAGGAGGCCGAGCGGATCGGCTGGCCGCTCCTCGTCAAAGCATCGGCCGGCGGGGGCGGTCGGGGCATGCGCATGGTCGAACATGCGGCGGACCTGCAGCCGTCCCTGCTGGCGGCCTCCCGGGAGGCCGCCGCCGCGTTCGGCGACGGAGCGGTGTACCTCGAGCGCTTCGTGACCGGGGCCCGCCACGTGGAGGTCCAGCTCCTCGGCGATGCCGCCGGTACCATCGTCGCGCTGGGGGAGCGGGACTGCTCCGTCCAGCGGCGCCACCAGAAGCTCGTCGAGGAGGCGCCGGCTCCGGGGTTGAGCACGCAGCAGCGCCGGCGCTTGCACTCGCTCGGTGTGACCATCGCGGGGGCCTTCGGGCTCCGCAACGCCGCGACGGCGGAGTTCCTCTTCTCTCCGGAAGGGGACTTCTGGTTCCTCGAGGTCAACACCAGGCTGCAGGTCGAGCATGGGGTCACGGAGCTCATCACCGGTCTCGACCTCGTGCAGGAGCAGTTCTGGATCGCCGCCGGCCGGCCGCTCTCGCCGCGCGTCCTCGAGGCGGCGCAGGCGGCCGCAGCGCCGGTCGGCCATGCGATCGAGGTTCGACTCAGCGCGGAGGACCCGGGCCGTGGGTTCGCGCCCGTTTCGGGCAGGCTGACGCGGTGGCGCGGATCGGCGGGGCCGGGCGTCCGCGTCGACAGTGGGGTGGAGGAGGGGATGGAAGTCACCCCCAATTACGATCCCTTGCTCGCGAAGCTGCTGGTTCACGCGGGAGACCGGGCAGGCGCCCTCGCCCGCCTGCGACGGGCGCTGGCCGAGTTCGACATCGGCGGGCTGCAGACGACACTCGCGTTCGACCGATGGCTGGTCGACACGCCGGAGTTCCAGGCGGCGCGGCTCTCGACCGAGTTCGTCGATCAGTTGTGGCACCCGGAGGTGCTGGTCGAAACGGCCGCCCGGCAAGCCGCCGAGCTTGCGGCCGCCGCCGACGCGTTCGGGTTGGACGCCGAGCACCACACGCGTTCCGGCGCCGCGACCCTTGCACGGACGATCCCTGGGTCCCAACCCGGCGCGCGCCGGCCCGATGGGGCGGACGGCTGGCTGCGGGCCGGCCGCCGCGAGGCGACCGGAGGGTGGTCACGATGACGCAGCTGCCGGAACAGGCTGGCTCGTCCCCCGTTCCCCAGGGCGCGGCACCAGCCGTTCCCGACCCCGGAGCACGGAGCACCGCGTTGCGCGTGACGGTGGCGCCGGAGGGTCAGCTGGCCGTCGACCTCGTGCCGCAGGCCGACCTGCACCGCGCTGCACGGCAGTCGGTGCATGCGCTGCCGCTCTCGGCCGAGGATCGGGCCGCCGGACGGCGGCGCTACGAAGCGTTCGTCGACGGATGGCGGTTCGAGTTGACCGTCGAGGCGGCCCACCGCGCGGCCCTGCGGGAGCGTGTCCGGCGTGGACTCGATGGCGAGGGCGGGAGCGGACCCCAGGTCATCCGGGCGCAGATCCCGGGGAGGATCGTGCAGGTCTGGGTGACGGCAGGCGCCGACGTCGAGGCAGGCGCCCACCTCTGTTCCCTGGAAGCGATGAAGATGGAGAACGAAATCCGGGCCCCGCGAGCGGGTACTATCGCGCGGGTCATGGTCGAGCCCGGCAGCCGGGTGGAACTGGGGGATGAGCTGGTGGTGATCGAGTGAGTGCCGGAGCGCGCGATGCGCACGCTGCGGTCGCGCGAGGCGAGCGCGGGCCCCTCGCGGGCGGCGACCGCGGTGGCGGCACGGACGAGCCTCTGGAGGCTGCCGCCGGCACTGACCGGGAGGGGAGCAGCCCGGGCGCGGCGCATCCACGGGCGATCGATCCGGGTCGCGAGCGCTGGCGGGCAGGCGTGCGCGCCCACGCGCTTGCGGAGCATCCGGAGCGCCGTCCGCGCTTCGTGACATCCAGCGGGATCGAGATCGCGGACCTCTACACTCCGGCAGACGTCGCCGGGCTCGACGAAGCCAGGGATCTCGGCAGGCCCGGCGAGTTCCCGTTCACACGCGGCGTCCAGCCCACGATGTACCGCGGCCGGCTCTGGACGATGCGCCAGTACGCCGGCTTCGCCAGTGCGGAGCAGACCAACGAGCGGTTCCGCTACCTCCTCGAACAGGGGCAGACGGGGCTCTCCGTCGCCTTCGACCTGCCGACTCAGATGGGGTACGACCCGGACGCGCCCCAGGCGCGTGGCGAGGTCGGGAGGGTCGGGGTGCCCATCAGCTCGCTCGCCGACATCGAGACACTCTTCGCCGGAATCCCGCTGGATCGCGTGAGCACGTCGATGACCATCAACTCGACGGCAGCGATCCTGCTCGCCTTCTACATCGCGGCGGCCGAGCGGCAGGGCCTCCCTCGCGCGGCGCTGAGCGGCACCACGCAGAACGACATCCTCAAGGAATATGTCGCGCGCGGGACGTATATCTACCCTCCAAAACCGTCGCTCAGGCTCGTGACTGACATATTCGAGTACTGCTCTTCTGAATTGCCCAGATGGAACACGATTTCCATCTCTGGATATCACATGCGTGAAGCGGGCGCCACGGCGGCGCAGGAACTGGCATTCACCTTCGCCGACGCGATCGCGTATGTCGAGGCAGCCAGGCAGCGCGGGCTGGACGTGGACAGCTTCGCCGGTCGCCTGAGCTTCTTCTTCGCGGCGTGGGGCGAGCTCTTCGAAGAGGTGGCGAAGTTCCGCGCGGCGCGGCGCATGTGGGCACACATCATGCGCGACCGCTTTGGAGCTCGCAGCGAGCGTTCGATGCTCTGTCGCTTCCACGTCCAGACTGCGGGAAGCAGCCTCACCGCGCAGTCGGTCGACAACAACGTGGTGCGCACGACAGTGCAGGCGCTCGCGGCCGTGCTCGGCGGGGCGCAGAGCCTGCACACCAATGCCCGGGACGAGGCGCTCGCGCTCCCCACCGCCGAATCGGCGCGCCTGGCCCTGCGGACCCAGCAGATCCTGGCGCACGAGACGGGCGTGGCGGACACGCCGGACCCGCTGGCCGGCAGCTACTACGTGGAGCGCCTGACGGCCGACCTCGAGGCGGCCGCGGAGTCCTATCTCGAGGAGATCGATGCGCTCGGCGGCACGCTCGCCGCGATCGAGGGCGGTTACCAGCAGCGTCAGATCCAGGAGGCAGCCTACCGCCAGCAGCGCGAGGTCGAGCGGGGGGATCGGATCGTGGTGGGGGTGAACCGCTTCGTGGACGAGCAGGTGTCGTCCCCGACGCTGCAGCGCATCGATCCTGCGGAAGAGCAGCGTCAGGTCGACCGTGTCCGGCGCGTCCGTGCGGAGCGCGACCCGCTCACCTGGGAGCGCGCCATGGACCGGCTCGCGACCCTGGCGCGCGGTGGCGGCAATGTCCTTCCGGCGCTCGTGGAGGCGGCCGCCGCGTATGCCACGCTCGGCGAGATGAGCGATGCCCTGCGCGCCGCCTGGGGCGAGCATCGCGAGTCGATCACGATCTGACCGGCAACCCGGCGCGCCGCGCGAAGCGGTGCAGCCCGGAGACGTCGGAGGACAGCTGGGGAGCACGAGGATGTCGGATCTCATCGGTACAGCAGGCCCCGGCGGGCCCGCAATGCAGCCCGCCGCGCTCGCGCGTCGCCACCGGCTCGGCCGGGTGCACCACGTCGCGGTGGTCGTGCGCGATCTGGAGGCCGCGCTCGGCCTCTACCGGGACACGCTCGGGCTGCCGCTCGAGACCGTGCAGGACATCCCCGGGGACGGCGTCCGCATCGCGTTCCTGCCGCTCGACGACACGAAGCTCGAGCTCGTCGAGCCCACGGATCCCTCGACCGGGGTGGCCCGCTTTCTCGAGAGCCGCGGCGAGGGATTCCACCATGTGTGCTTCGAGGTGCCGGACCTGGCCGAAACCCTGACACGGCTCGCCATCAACGGCCTCGAGCTCATCGACACGGCGCCGAGGGCAGGCGCCGAGGGACCGGTGGCGTTCCTTCACCCGCGCAGCTGCCACGGGCTGCTGGTGGAGCTCATCGAGGCGCCCGGCGGCCCGGCCTGGTCCGCCCTCGGCTACTGACGACTCGACGGGGCGAGCCGGCCCCGGCGCCCGCCCAGCTCGTCAGCTCGGTCGGACGCCCTGCTCCATCAGCAGCGTCGCGATCTGGCCGGGCGACTCCGCCACGCGGAAGCCGGCGGCCTCGAGTGCGGCGACCTTCGCCTGGGCCGTCCCGGAGCCGCCGCTGATGATCGCGCCCGCGTGCCCCATGCGCTTGCCCTCCGGAGCGGTGCGGCCGGCGATGAAAGCTGCCTTGGGCACGCCCTGCATGTGCTCTGCCGCCCAGGCCGCCGCTTCCTCCTCGGCGCTGCCGCCGATCTCGCCGATGAGCACGACCGCGCCCGTGTTCGGGTCCGCGGCGAAGAGCTTGAGGATCTCCAGGTGGCTCGTGCCGACGATCGGGTCGCCGCCGATCCCCACGCAGGTCGACTGGCCGAGCCCGGCGTCCGTGAGCGCCTGCACGACCTCGTACGTCAGCGTGCCGGAGCGGCTGACCACGCCGACGGGGCCCTCGCGGTGGATCGAACCGGGGATGATGCCGACCTTCGCCTCTCCCGGCGAGGTCAGGCCCGGGCAGTTCGGCCCGATGAGCCGCGCGCCCGCCGCGTGGACGACGGGCATGACTTTCAGCATGTCGAGGGCCGGAATCCGTTCGGTGATGCAGACCACCAGCTTGATGCCCGCGTCGACGGCTTCGAGCACCGCATCGGGGGCGGCCGGCGCCGGCACGTAGATGATGCTGGTGTTCGCGCCGGTCTCGCGGACCGCCTGCGCGACGGTGTTGAAGACGGGGACGCGGCCGTCGACCGCGCGCTGCCCGCCCTTGCCCGGCGTCATGCCGGCCACCACCTGCGTGCCGTAGGCCACCATCTGGCGCGCGTGGAACTCGCCCTCGCGGCCGGTGATGCCCTGCACGACGAGCCGCGTCTCGCGGCCGACCAGAATGCTCATGCTTGCTCGCTTCCCGGTGTGTGGCTGCTGCGATCGGGCGTGGATCGGCGGGGGCTCACGCCGCGCCTGCCGCGACCTGACGCGCTGCCGCGACGGCGCGTTCGGCGGCCTCCTCGAGGCTGCTTGCCGTTTCGAACTTCGCCGCGTGCAGGATCTCGGCGGCCTCCTTCGCGTTGGTGCCCACGATGCGCACCACCATCGGCACGTCGCGC
Organism: Candidatus Limnocylindrales bacterium; assembly: GCA_046704705.1. Classification (GTDB taxonomy): domain Bacteria; phylum Chloroflexota; class Limnocylindria; order Limnocylindrales; family CSP1-4; genus JBJKRK01. The sequence continues at coordinate 16,337 of JBJKRK010000296.1, forward strand.
GTCTGCCTGCTGCGTGCCTCCACGAGCCCTCTGGCGACCTCGTCGCCGCGCGTGATCCCGCCGAAGATGTTCACCAGGATGACCTGCACCTTGGGGTCGGCCAGGATCAGCTTCATCGCGGCGGTCACCTGCTCGGCCTTCGCGCCGCCTCCGATGTCGAGGAAGTTGGCGGGCTCACCGCCGGCCCGTTTCACCAGGTCCATCGTGGTCATGGCGAGCCCGGCGCCGTTCACCAGGCAGCCGATGGAGCCATCGAGGTGAATGAAGTTGATCTCCTTCGTGCGGGCCTCGATGTCGGCGGGGTCCTCCTCGTCCAGGTCGCGCCGGGCCTCGAGGTCGGGGTGGCGCGTGAGCGCGGAGTCGTCGAGCGTGATCTTCGCGTCGAGGCACACGAGCCGCTCCCGCGGGGCCCCATCCTGCCCCTGCTCCCGGACGACGGCGAGCGGGTTGACCTCCACCAGGTCGGCGTCGTTGACCCGCAGGCACTCCACGAGCCCTTGCGCGATGGCGACCGCCTGCTTGAGGAACGGACCACCCAACCCGAGGGCGAAGGCCATCTGGCGGGCCTGGTAGTCGAGGAGGCCGAGGAGGGGGTGGGCGTAGACGCGCACGATCGCCTCGGGGTTCTCGTGCGCCACGTGTTCGATCTCGACGCCGCCCTCGGCCGAACCCATCAGCAGGATCCGCTGCGACGCGCGATCGAGCACCGCGCCCAGGTAGTACTCGCGGGTGATGTCCGCGGCCACGGCCACCAGCACCTTGCGCACCGTGATGCCCTTGATGTCCATGCCGAGGATCGACCGAGCGACCGCCTCGGCCTCCGCCGGATCGGCGGCGAGCTTCACGCCACCGGCCTTGCCCCGCCCCCCGACGAGCACCTGCGCCTTCACCACGACCTGCGCAGCGCCCGCGGCGAACAGCCGTTCCGCCACCGCCCGCGCTTCCGCCGCGGTGGCTGCCACGGCACCCTCGGTCACCGGCAGTCCCGTGCTGCACAACAGTTCGCGGGCGTGGAATTCCTGTAGCTTCATACGCTCGGATCATCCTCCAGGGGGACCTGGGCCGCCTCGCGCGCCCGACGCATTCCAGATGTGCGACAGGATAGCGCAGCGCGACGCTAGAATGGTCCGAGGTCAATCCCGGTCCGGTTCGCGGCGTTTCCGCTGCTCGGTGGCGTCTCCGGTCGGGTTCAGACCGCGGGAGTGACGCTCACGGACACCAGCGCCTGACCATGCCGGTCGGCCGAACAAGCAAGGCGGAGGCTGCATGCTGTCGCGTTACCTGTCGTACCGGGGTCATCGCGAGGGGTACCTTGCCTGGGCCTTCCACCGGATCACCGGCGTCGCGATCTGGCTGTTCGTCATCGTGCACGTCATCGACATCTACCTGGTCGGGGGCGACCCGCAGGCGTACAACAACATCCTCAAGGTGTACGCGAGCCCGCCCGGCAGGGTGGGGGAGGTGCTGCTCGGCGCGGCGCTCTTCTACCACGCGCTCAACGGCCTGCGCATCCTGATCATGGACCTGTGGCCGGCGATGACGGTGTTCCACCGGCAGATCTGGTACGCCAGCTGGGTGATCTTCTTCGTGGTCGGCATCCCGGGGGCCTTCATCATCCTCCGGCCGATCCTGCCGGCAGGCCTGTAGGGAGCAGGGCGATGATCCGCATCAACCCGCAGACGTCGTCCCGCCGCAAGCCGGAGGGCAGCGGCTTCGAGCTGTTCGTCTGGTACTTCATGCGCATCAGCGGCGTGGGGCTGTTCGTCCTCGCGCTGGCGCACTTCAGCATCCTGCACTTCATCTTCGACCCGTCCAACGAGACTTCGACGTTCATCATCGATCAGCGCTGGCGATTCCTGTACTGGCGGGTCTTCGATTGGCTGCTGCTCATGATGGTGCTGTTCCACAGCTTCATGGGCGTGCGCACCGTCATGAACGACTACATCCACGCGCTCCGTGCGCGCCTGATCTCGCTTTCGGTGCTCTACCTCCTGGCAGCGGTGCTCTTCGTCACGGGCACGAGCGTCGTCCTCACCCTGCCTGTTCCAGGGGCGAACTGATGGCCATCACGCCGCACGTCCACGAGTACGAGGCGGTCGTCGTCGGTGCCGGCGGTGCCGGCCTGTACGCCGCACTCGAGCTCTCCCGCGCGGGCGTCTCCACCGCCGTCATCTCCAAGCTGTACCCGACACGCTCCCACACCGGTGCGGCGCAGGGCGGCATGTGCGCCGCCCTGGGCAACATCGAGGAAGACCACTGGGAGTGGCACATGTTCGACACCGTCAAGGGTGGCGACTACCTCGTGGACCAGGATGCAGGCGAGATCCTGGCCCGGGAGGCGATCGAGACGGTGATCGAGCTCGAGCACCTGGGGGTCCCGTTCAACCGGACCGAGCAGGGGAAGATCGACCAGCGGCGCTTCGGCGGCCACACGCGGAACTTCGGGGAGGCGCCCGTCAGGCGGGCCTGCTATGCGGCCGACCGCACCGGCCACATGATCCTCCAGACGCTCTACCAGCAATGCATCCGGCAGGACCTCCACTTCTTCGACGAGTACGCCGCCGTGGACCTGCTGGTGGACTCCGGCGTGACGCGCGGCGTGGTGGCGTACCGCATCGCGGACGGCACGCTCCATGTGTTCCGTGCGAAGGCCGTGCTCCTTGCCACGGGCGGGTTCGGGCGTTTGTTCCGCATCACGTCGAACGCCCACACCCTCACCGGCGACGGTGTCGCCCTCGCCTACCGACGCGGCATTCCGATCCAGGACATGGAGTTCTACCAGTTCCACCCCACCGGCCTCGCCGGCCTGGGGGTGCTGCTCTCGGAGGCCGCGCGGGGGGAGGGGGCGTACTTGCTGAACGGCAAGAACGAGCGCTTCATGGAGCGCTACGCCCCGACGCTCATGGAGCTGGCTCCCCGTGACGTCGTCAGCCGCGCCATCTACACCGAGATCCGGGAGGGCCGCGGCGTGGAGGGCGGCGACTACGTGTGGCTCGATGTCCGCCACCTTGGTCGCGAGGTGATCGAGAGCAAGCTGCCCGACATCACCGACTTTGCGCGCATCTACCAGGGCGTGGAGCCGCTGCGACAGCCCATCGGCGTGCAGCCCACGGCGCACTACGCCATGGGGGGCATTCCGACCGATGTCCACGGCCGCGTGGTGATCGACCCGCAGCGCACCGTGCAGCCGGGGCTGTATGCCGCCGGCGAGACCGCGTGCGTGAGCGTCCACGGCGCGAACCGCCTGGGCACGAACTCGCTGCTCGACATCATCGTGTTCGGCCGGCGCTCGGGCCGCGACATGGTGCGCTACGTGCGCGAGACGGAGCTGGCCGACCTGCCTCTCGATGCTCACGAACCGGTCGTGGCGGAGCTGGAGGCGCTGCGCGGACGGAGCGAGGGCGAGAACCCCTTCCACGTGCGCCGCGATCTGCAGGCGGTGATGATGGACGACTGCAGCGTGTTCCGGACGGAGGAGACACTCACGCACGCGGCGAGCGTCGTGGGCGAGCTCAAGGAGCGCTACCGTCGCGTGCGCGTGCAGGATCAGGGGTCGGTGTTCAACACCGACCTCATCGAGGCACGCGAGCTCGGGCACATGCTCGACTGCGCCGAGGTCACGGTCGCCGCCGCACTGGCGCGCAAGGAGAGCCGGGGCGCCCACTACCGCGAGGACTACCCGGAGCGAAACGACACGGACTGGCTGGTCCACTCGCTCGCCTACCGGGGCGAGAAGGGGCCGGAATTCAAGTACAAGCCGGTGACCATCACGCGCTTCCAGCCGAAGCCGCGGACCTACTGAGGCGAGCATGCAGGTCGAGTTGCGCATCCAACGCTACGATCCGGAGCACGACAGCGCGCCGCACTGGGAGGAATACCGGGTCGACGCGCCGCCGCTCGCGCGCGTCCTCGACGTGCTCCACCTGGTGAAGTGGGAGCAGGACGGCACGCTGACGTTCCGGCGCTCGTGTGCCCACGCGGTCTGCGGATCGGACGCGATGCTGATCAACGGGCACAACCGGCTCGCCTGCAAGATCCGTGTCGACCAGCTGGGCAAACGCATCTCCATCGCGCCGCTGCCGGGGCTGCCGGTGGTGAAGGATCTCGTGGTCGACATGGACGGCTTCTTCGCGAAGTACCGCAGCGTCCGGCCCTTCCTGGTCAACGACTCGCCGCCGCCGGTGACGGAGCGCTATCAGAGCCAGGAAGACCGCGCCCGCTACGACGACACCACGAAGTGCATCCTGTGCGCGGCCTGCACCAGCTCCTGCCCTTCGTTCTGGGCGCAGGAGAGCTATGTGGGGCCAGCGGCGATCGTGAACGCGCACCGCTTCATCTTCGACTCGCGTGATGAGGCGGCCGAGGAACGGCTGGACATCCTGGCCAACCGCGACGGGGTCTGGCACTGCCGGACCATCTTCAACTGCGTCGACGCGTGCCCGCGCGGCATCAACATCACGCGGGCCATCCTGGAGGTGTCGACGGCCATCGTGGAGCACTCGACCTGAGCGCCCGCCGCCCTCTGCGGCTGCTGATCCGCACGGATGGCGCGGCGCGCGGGAACCCGGGTCCGGCTTCCTGCGGTGCCGTGCTGATCGATGCCGACCAACCGGGGGCCGAGGACCCTGACGCGACGCCGCTCGTCGCGCTGTCTCGACCGCTCGGCGTGCGGACGAACAACGTCGCCGAGTACACCGGCGTCGTGCTGGCGCTGCGCGAGGCCCGGCGGGTCGGCGCCGCGGAGGTGTCGCTCATCCTGGACTCCAACCTGATCGTCGAGCAGCTCGCCGGTCGCTGGCGGGTGAAGGACGCGAAGCTCGCGCCGCTCCACCGTGAGGCGCGTGAGCTGCTGTCGGGTTTCGTCCGCTGGAGCGTGCGCCACGAGCCCCGCAGCCGGAACCGTGCCGCCGACGCGCTGGCCAACCTCGCGCTCGACGACCCCGCGGCTGCCGCACGGACCGAGCAGCGCTACGGCGTGGTGCGCGATTCGCTCGCGGCCGGCCAGCGCACGTTCTTCGGGGAAGCCTAGAATCCGGTCGCCGGCGAGACGGCCGGACGGCCGCGGGTTCGGCCGGGAGTACCCGGTCTGGCTCGAGGAAAGTCCGAGCTCCCTGACGCAGGGTAGCGGGTAACGCCCGCCCGCCGCGAGGCGAGGACCAGTGCCACAGAGACGAGCCCGACCTCGGTCGGGGTGAAACGGGCAAACTCTACCCGGAGCAAGGCCGAATAGGAGGGCGATGTCGGAGCATCCGCTCCGACGACAGGCGCGTCACCCAGCCCTCGGGTAGGCCGCTGTGAGCCGGCGGGCAACCGCCGGACAAGATGGATGGCCGTCCCCGCGGCCCATGGTCGCGGGACAGAACTCGGCTTACAGGCCGTCTCGCCGGCGCCTTGCGCAGCTATGCTCGCGGGCGCCTTGCGCAGTTCGTTTCGCGGTGTCCGGACCTCAGTCCTCGTCCGGCCGGAAGATGTGGTCGGCGCGGCACGCGTCGCAGATGGGTCGAGCGGTGGCGAGGTCGCCGAGTGGCACGGCAGTGACGCGATCCGGGTAGAGGCACTCGACCGCGTACAGTGGCTCGCCGCCCCGGCGCACGATCGACATCCGGCGATACGTGCAGCGACGGATGTGCGGCACGGCGGTCGCTGGTTGAACGCTGGGTTCGCGTGCCGACTGGATCACAGCCACGTCGTCGAGGGTCACCTCCGGCGCGCGAGCCTAGCATGCCGCGTTCTTCCGGCACAAGGGTGCCGGAAGTACCGATCGGTGAGTGGGCCTCCCGGCGGCAGCCGATCGCGATGCTTGACGACCGCCGGAAGTGACGCGCGACGACTTCGATCGCCGCGCCCGTCAGCAGCCGAAAGTGACGCCACACGATGGCGGTTCCCGCGCCCGGCAGCAGCCGGAAGCGACGCCACACGATGGCGGTCCCCGCGCCCGCCCGTCAACTCGATCGACCCGATATCGTACGCAGGGCACGCCGCGGCACCGCCCGCATCCCGCGTGCCATGTACCCCCGGAGGCCAGTCCTGGACGGATCGGACCGGCGAGGGCGGAGCCTCGCCTTCTCGTCCCTGTCGCACTTCATCAACGACGGAACGACGTTCTTCGTCCCGGTGATCGCGGCGATCCTGGCGGCCCACAGGAGCGTGCCGCCGCTCGCAGTCACGCTGCTGTTCCTCGTCTTCTATGGCGCGTCCTCGATCCTGAGCCCGTACGTCGGTCGGATCGCCGATCGCTCGGGGAAATCGGCGCCGTTGATGGGCCTGGGGCTGGCGATCGTCTCGCTCGGACTGCTCGGCTTCTACATCGCCCTCAGCGCGACGAGCGGTCCGGCGCTGGTCGCGGCGTTGCTGCTCTCGGCGCTCCTGACGGGCGCGGGCAGCGCGTTCTACCACCCGTTGGGCGGATCGCTCCTGCAGGCGGCGTTCCGCGATGGCCGGATGGGCGTTGCACTGGGGGTGAACGGCGCGATGGGCGGCCTGGGGCGCGCGCTGTATCCATCGCTCTACTTCGCGGCCGCGGCGCTCATCGCGGGATATGGCTCGATCGCGCTGTTCGCGGCGGTTGGCCTGGCCGCGGCCGTCGCGGTGGCACTCGGCACGCGGGAATCGCCGGGAGCACGCGTGCAAGCGGCGCAGGGCGGCCACGCACGGACATCCGAGGCGGTCACCCGGGGGATCGTGATCCTCACCGCGGTCACGTTCCTGCGATCGGCGGCCACCCAGGGGATCGCGACCTGGATCCCGACCTATCTGGCGACGCAGCAGGGACTGGGCGTGAGCGCGGACCTGGGACTCTCGGTGAGCACGATGTATGCGGCGGCGATCGTCGGCCAGCCGCTCTTCGGCCTGCTGGTGGACCGTTTCGAGAAGCGCCTCGTGCTCGGCGCGAGCTCCGCGGGCGCCGCGGTCGCGATCGTTGGCTACCTGGGGGCCGGCGCCGGCTGGGCGGGACTCGCCTGGTTGTTCGCGTTCGGGTTCTTCGTCTTCAGTGGCTTCCCGCTGCTCCTATCGATGACCGCCGACTACGTGCCGCGCAACTCGACGTCGCTGGCGAACGCGCTCGTGTGGGGCATCGGGTCCACGGCGGGCGGCGCCGTCGGACCTCTCGTCACGGGCGCGCTGATCGTCAACGACTACGGGCGGCTGGGCTTCGCGTTCACGATTCTCGCCGGCGCGGCCCTCGTGTCGGCGGTCGCGACGGCCTTTGTGCCGCGTGCGCCGCGGACGAGCCGGATGCCGGCCTTCGGATAGCCCTTCCTCGCCCGTCATCAGCGGTCCTCGCCGGTGGCGGACGAGGGCTGCCCCGCGCCGCCGTCCCGTCCGCCCCCTCGCGGCGTCCTGCGCCCGACCCCGCCCCCGCGAACCCGACGATGCGTCCTGCGCCCGACCCGGACCCCGCGAACCCACGATGAGGCACGCCCGACCCGCTCGATTGTGCCTTGACGCGGCCGTTCGGGCGTGTATCATCGCCCGAGTGGCGCAAAGTGGCGCGAAGTGGGGAGCAGAGGTGAACAGGAGCCGGTAGGGAGCCCTCAGGTGGGGCGAGGACCGACCCCGTCCACATCTGGCCCTGGAGGCGGAGGCCAGCGCGGTGTTCATCGGTGAGTACCGGCACGCGATCGACGAGAAGGGACGCATCGCCGTCCCGGCTCGCTTTCGCACGCAGCTCGCCGAGAGCGCCTTCATCTCCCGCTGGATCGACGCCTGCCTGGCCGTCTTCCCGCGGGACGCCTGGGATGCCCTGACGGCCAAGGTGGCTGTGCTTCCCGTCGCCGACGCAAGTGCCCGCACCTTCTCGCGCTTCATCTTCTCGAGCGCGTTCGAGCTCGAGCTCGATCGACAGGGACGCGCAGTCGTCCCGGCCGGTCTGCGGGAGTGGGCGGGTCTGGAAACCGAAGCCGTGGTCGTCGGGGCGCGCGATCACGTCGAGCTCTGGGCCCCGGATCGCTGGGCGACCTACAGCGCGTCGATGACGTCGCCAGAGGTTCTCGCGCAGCACCTCCAGGGTCTGGGCATCTAGCGCCCGAGTCATCTCCGGGATCCGGGCGGATCCGTTCGTCCGCAACGCTTGATGGAAGCAGGGCACGTGCCCGTGATGGTCGAGGAGGTCATGCAGGCACTCTCGCTACATCCGGGCAGCTTCCAGATCGACGCAACGGTGGGCGGCGGTGGGCACGCCGCCCGGATCCTGGAGGCCATCTCACCCGATGGCCGCTTGCTCGGGCTCGACGCCGACCCGGCGGCCATCCTCCGGGCGGGCGCCCGTCTCGCCCCATTCGGCGACCGCGTGACGCTTCGCCACAGCAACTTCGAGCAACTCGCCCTGGTGGTCGACGAGCTGGATCTCGGTCCCGCCGACGGGATCCTCCTCGACCTCGGGCTGAGCTCGGACCAGCTCGCCGACGCGGAGCGCGGCTTCAGCTTCTCCGCGACGGGGGCACTCGACATGCGCTTCGACACCGCCCACGGTGAGCCCGCGAGCGCACTGCTGGCCCGCCTCGACCAGGCCGAGCTGGCGGACCTCCTGCGCCGAAACGGCGAGGAGCCCTTCGCGTGGCGCATCGCGCGGGCGATCGTGGAGGCCAGGCGCCGCGGTCCCATCACCACGCCCCGGCAGCTTGCCGACGTGGTGTCCCGCGCCGTGCCGGGAGCCCCGGCCGGGCGTCGCCGCATCCACCCCGCCACGCGCGTGTTCCAGGCGTTGCGCGTGGCCGTGAACCGCGAGCTGGACGTGCTGCCGGCCGCGCTCGGTGCCGCCGTGAGCGTGCTGCGGCCGGGCGGGCGCCTGGTGGTCCTCAGCTACCACTCGCTCGAGGACCGCATCGTCAAGCGTTTCATCGCCGCCGAGCGCCGCGGCTGCTTGTGTCCGCCCGAGCTGCCGGTCTGCATCTGTGGCAGGCAACCGCGACTGCGGCCGATCGGACCGACCCCAGGAAGGCCCACGGTCGCCGAGGTGCAGGCCAACCCGCGTGCCCGCAGCGCCCGGTTGCGGGCCGCGGAGCGGCTGGCGGCATGAACGGGGAGCAGCCGGGCCGCGCGTGCGCGACCCGATCGCAACGCAGGGAGGTCGACCGATGAGCAGACGCCACCAGCAACACCGGCGACGAACGTATGGCCGGCGACAGCACGAGTTGCACGAACGGCATCAGGAGCTCGTCCCGCCCTTCGAGGAGGACCTGCGCCCCGCTGGCATGTTCTACCGCGATGAGGCGGACGAGGGGTTCGTGCCCTTCGGTATGCCGGGGCCCCGGCTCCGCTGGGCGGAGGCGCGCTAGTGGCCGTCTACGAGGGCGCGCGTCCTCGCGCCACCGTCCTGCCGCGACGGCGCCAGCCCGCCCGCGTGCGGGCCAGGCGCCGCTCGAATCCGATCGGGCTCACCCTGGCCGCGATCATCGTCGCCTTCCTGCTCGGCCTCTTCTATCTGACGCAAACGGTCCACGTGGCGGCCACCACCTACGACATCGACACGCTGATGAACGAGCGCGACCAGATGTCGCAGCAGCTCCAGTCGCTGAAGGCGGAGATCGCGCAGTACGGCGCGGAGCTCGCCGTGAGCACGCGTGCACAGCAGAGCGGGCTGGTTCCGCTGGGTGCGCCCATCTGGGTCACGGGTCGCTAGTCGACCATGCTGGGACGGACCGACCGGCGCCTGCGCCTGCTCGCGGTACTCGTCGCGCTGCTCGTCATGGGCAGCGCCACGGGGTTCCGCCTCGCGTACTGGCAGGTCGCGCAGCGAAGCTGGCTCGACGCGATGGCGATGCAGCAGCTGCAGCACCAGATCGTCGAACCGGCGCAGCGCGGCGGCATCTACGATCGCACCGGCACCGTCCTGCTCGCCACCACCGTGTATCGCGATCAGCTGGTCGCATATCCGGCCCAGATCCCGGTAGCGCAGCGCGGCGCGGAGGCCGACCAGCTGGCGGGGGTCCTGGGGCTCACGGGAGCCGCCGCGTCGGCCCTGACGGAGAAGCTCGCGGGGGGCGCGCAGTACACGGTCCTGGCACCGCTCCTGACGCCCGCCCAGAGCGACGCCGTGAAGGCCGGCCTGAACAACGGCAGCCTCGTCTCCCTCGGGCTGGTGCCCCAGCCCGTCCGCGTCTACCCCAACCCCGGTGGCGCCCCGGACACCACCCTGGCGAGCCAGCTGCTCGGCTTCGTCAACGCCGCCGGGCAGGGGCAGTACGGCGTCGAGCAGCGCTACAACACCCTGCTTGCCGGTCGCCCGCGGACGGTCATGGCCGAGGAGGACATCGCGGGACGGCCGATCGCGGACACAGAGACCGTGGTCGACCCCGGCTCCCCGGGCAGCAACCTCGATCTCACCGTCGACGCCGGGCTGCAGCTGCGGCTGGAGAAGGAGCTGTACACGGCCTGGATCGCCGACAAGGCCGCGTCGGTGAGCGCCGTGGTGATGGACGCGCATACGGGCGCGATCCTTGCCTGGGGCAGCGTGCCCGCCTACGACGCGAACGCCTACCAGAAGCTCGCCAGCACCGATCCGGCCATCTTCGTCGACCCGATCGTGAGCGACGTGTACGAGCCCGGCTCGGTCATGAAGATGTTCGTGGCGAGCGCCGCGTTCCAGGATCACGTCGTCACCCCCACCACCCTGGTCGACGACACCGGGGTCATGCAGATCGGCAACAACCAGATCGCGGACTACGACCGTCAGGACTGGGGCTGGATTCCCTTCCAGAAGGTCATCTCCTACTCGCGGAACGTGGGCGCTGCCCGTGTCGCCATGATGCTCGGACCGACCACCGCGAAGGCGTCCACCGTCCTCTACGACACCTGGCAGAAGTACGGGATCGGCCTGCCGACCGGCGTCGACGTCGCGGGCGAGGTTCCGGGCATCGTGGCGAACCCCGCGACGCAGCCCTGGCAGCCGATCGATCTGGCGAACCGAGCGTTCGGCCAGGGGGTTGCCATCACGCTGCTGCAGCTGGCGCGCGCATACAACGCGATGTCGAATGGGGGCTATCTGGTGCAGCCGCACGTCGTCGCGTCGATCGACGGCCAGCCCGCCGACACGGCGGCCCCGCAGCGCGTCATCACCTCATCGCTTTCGGCTGAGCTGGTGCAGCTGATGCACCACGTCGTGACGTCGGTGCCGTACTACGCGCAGTGGACGCTGATTCCCGGGTACCTGGTGGGCGGCAAGACCGGCACGGCGCAGATCTGGGACCCGAAAACGAACAACTGGATGAACAACATCTTCGACTTCTCGTTCGTCGGGTACCTGGGCCGCCAGAAGCCGGACTACACCATCGCCGTCACCATCACACACTCGCATCCCACCGTGCTGGCCCAGGGAGTGCTCTTGCAGAAGATCACGCCGAACGAGCTGTTCCGGAGAATCGCCTGGGACACGATCCAGACCATGGACCTTGCGCCGCTCCCGGGCTCCTCGCCTGCGGCGCCGCCGACGCTCGCGCCTGCCGCGACGCCGGCAGCGTCACCCGCCGCGGTCACGCCCGCCGGAGGATCGAGTCCGCCAGGCACCGCGCCCTGAGGTCGCGGCATGCGAGAATGGCGGCTGACAGTGAACGACGCGCCTCGGTCCGCCCCCCTGCCCGTCGCGGACGCCCTGGACGGCGCGGGGATCGCCACGGCGTGCGGTGGAACTCTGCTTCGTGCTTCTCCCCGCGGGATCAGGGGAGGGGCGGTAGATTCGCGCCGCGTCGAGCCGGGGATGGTCTTCTTCGCGCTTCCGGGCGCGCATCGTGACGGGCACGAGTTCCTGCACGACGCGGCCGCACGCGGTGCGGCAGCGCTGGTGCTCACCCATGAGCTTGCGCCCGAGGCACTCGACGGCCTCGTTGCCGCCGCGCGTGGCGGCGTCTCGATCATCCGCGTCGCCGACGGCCTGACGGCGCTCCAGGCCCTGGCGGCGGCCTGGCGGCGCAGGTTCAACCCGGTCGTCGTCGGGATCACCGGTTCTGTCGCCAAGACCTCGACGAAGGAAGCCGTCGCGACCGTCATCGCCGAGCGGCGGCGCGTGCTCCGCAGCGCCGGCAACGAGAACAACGAGATCGGTCTCCCGCTCACGCTCCTCCGGCTCGACCGGCAGTGCGAGGTCGCGGTGCTCGAGATGGGGATGTACGTACCGGGCGAGATCGCCGCCCTCGCGGCGCTCGCGCGACCCCGCATCGGGATCGTCACCGCGGTGCGTGGGGTGCACCTGGAGCGGGCGGGGTCGATCGAGGCGATCGAGGAGGGGAAGGGCCAGCTCGTGGAGGCGCTGCCGCCCGACGGGACCGCCATCCTGAACGCGGACGATCCGCGCGTGCGGCGCATGGACCGACGGACCCGCGCCCGGGTCCTCACCTACGGCTTCGCCGCGGACGCCGACGTGTCCGCCGCGACGGTGACCGCGCTCGGCCTGGAGGGCATGCGGTTCGAGCTTCGCCTGCCCGGATCCGCGCCGCGCGAGGTGCGTACTCCGGCGCTCGGACGGCACGGGGTGCACAATGGCCTCGCCGCCGCGGCCGCGGGCGTCGCCCTCGGCCTCGACGCCGACGCGATCGTGGCGGGCCTGACACGCGGCTGGCACGCCCCGCATCGAGATGCCCGCGGCACCATCGGCGCCTGGGACGTCATCGATGACACCTACAACGCGGGGCCGGACTCGATGGCCGCGGCGCTCGAGTTGCTCGCCTCTCTCCCGGGGCGCCGCGTGGCGGTGCTCGGCGAGATGCTGGAGCTGGGCCCGGAGGCCCCGGAGCTCCACCGCACCGTCGGGGCACGTGCCGCCGACAGCGCCGATCTGCTCGTTGCCGTGGGCGAGGGCGGCGCGATGATCGCGGAGGGCGCGCGCCGGTCCGGGATGGCCGGGGAACGAGTCCGCCTCGTCCGCGACCTGGAGGCGGCGCTCCTGGAGCTGCTCGCCACGCTCCAGCCGGGCGACACGGTGCTGTTCAAGGCGTCGCGGGGGCTGGGCATGGATCCCGCGGAGCGCTCGAGGCGGGGCCTGGGCCTGGACGACCTGGTGGCCGCGTTGCAGCGCGTGGCCGGCGCGGCGCCGGCAGCGGGCGGGACGGTCGCGTGAACGTCCTGCTGATCCAGGGCGTGCTCCTCGCGTTCGCGCTCGTCGTGATCCTCATGCGTCCGTACCTGCAGCTGCTCCGCTGGCTCGGATTCGGCAAGCACGTCCGCGAGGAGGAGCCCGACAGCCACTACGGCAAAGAGGGCACGCCCACCATGGGCGGCCTGCTCCTCATCGTCGTCGTCAGCGTGCTGGCCGTGCTGCTCGGCCTGGTCGACGCCTCGACCTTCGCCCCGCTGCTCGCGCTCGTCGGCGTCGGGGTGCTGGGGGGCGTGGACGACTACCTGAACGCGCGGACCGGCCAGGGGATCAGCGCGCGGCAGAAGCTCATCTGGCAGACGGCGGTGGCCATCCTCGCCGCGATCTACATCCAGCGCCACTACGACTTCACCGGGTTCCGGGTGCCGTTCGTGGGCGACGTGCACGTGGACCCGTGGATCTTCGTCGTCTGCGCGGCGATCGCCATCATCGGGGCGAGCAACGGGGTGAACATCACCGACGGGCTGGACGGGCTCGCCGCCGGGACGCTGATCTTCGCCTACACGGCGTTCGCGATCATCTCGCTGCTGAACCAGCCGCGGCAGGAGAACCTGGCGATCTTCTCGATGCTGATCATCGGGGCGCTCCTCGGCTTCCTCTGGTTCAACGTCCATCCGGCGCAGATCTTCATGGGCGACTCGGGCGCGTTATCCCTCGGGGCGACGCTTGCCGTGACCGCGCTCATCACCGGCCAGGTGGTGATCCTGCCGTTCATCGGGGTGATCTTCGTGGTCGAGGCGGGCTCGGTGATCCTGCAGATCGCGAGCGTCAAGCTCATCGGCCGGCGCATCTTCCGGTACACGCCGATCCATTACCAGTTCGAGCTGGGCGGCTGGGACGAAGAGAAGATCACCATGCGCTTCTGGATCGTCGCGGCCCTGGCGGGCATGCTCGGGGTGGTCCTCTTCCTCTCCTCGCTGCACATGCTGGAGTAGCGATGGCGACGCACCGACCCGCCCCCGTTGCAGCGATCGACCTGGGACGCCTGGACCTGGATGCGTTCCGCGATCGCCCGGTGGCCGTCCTCGGGTTCGCGCGGAGCGGCGTCGCGCTGGCGCGCTTCCTCGTCGACCGCGGCGCGCGCGTCACGGTCTACGACCTCCGACCGCCGGAGGAACTCGATGCCTCGGTGCAGGCGCTCGAAGGGCGCGACGTCCGCCTGCTGGCAGGTCCGGAGATCGATCCGGCAGATGCGCTGCACGGGCAGGCGCTGGTCGCCTGCTCTCCGTCGGTGAGCAGCCGCTATCCCACGACCAAGCCGCGGCTCCGCGCCGCCCTCGGGGAGCTGGAACGGGCGGGCCGGACGCCCGTGGTGAGCGAGGCGGACCTGTTTCTCCGGCTCTGCCCGGCACCGACGATCGGGGTGACCGGCACCAAGGGCAAGACCACGACCAGCGCGCTGTGCGCGGCGGTGCTCGGGGCGGGCAGCGCGCCCGTGGTCCTCGGTGGCAACAACGGCACGCCCCTGGTGGAGCGGCTGCCCGAGCTGACGAGCGGACACCGCGTGGTGATCGAGCTCTCGGAGCTCCAGCTGCCGACGCTCTCGCGTGGCACGACGGTCGCGGTGTACACGCACGTCACGCAGGACCACCTGGATCGACACGGCAGCGTTGCGGCGTACCGCGCGGTGAAACGTCGCCTGGCCGAGCTCGTGGACCCCGAGGGCGCCCTCGTGCTGAACGCCGAGGACCCCGTGAGCGCCGCGTATGTCGGGCTCGGCCCCACGCAGGCCGTGCTGTACCGCCGCGATCTCCCGATCGCGGGCGGCGTGGGCGTGGTCGAAGACTGGGTCGTCGCCGGCGGTGTCACCCGACTCCCCCTGGCGGGCGTGGGCGCCGCTGCGACGGGGCCCCGCGGGCGGCTGCTCCCGCTGGGCGAGATCCCCGTGCCCGGCGCGCACAACGTGAGCAATGTGCTCGCGGCGGTGGCCGTGGGCCTGCTGTTCGGCGTGGCGCCCGACGCCATCCGCCGCGCCGTCGCGGAGTTCCGCGGCGTGCCGCACCGCCTGGAGCCGGTGGCCCAAGTGGACGGCGTGTCGTTCGTGAACGACTCGATGGGCACCCAGCCCGACGCGGTCGTGGCGGCGCTGCGCAGCTTCGCCCCGCCGATCGTGCTGATCGCGGGCGGTCGGGACAAGGGCGTGCCGCTCGAGGACCTGGCCCGGGAGGCGGCCGCCCGTGCGTGGGCGGTGGTGTTGATCGGAGAGAGCGCCCCGCTGCTGGAGCAAGCGCTGCGTGCCGCCGGGCATCCGCGGGTCGAGCGTGCCCGCAGCCTGGACCAGGCCGTGCGGCGTGCGGACGCCCTGGCCCGCGAGGCGTCTGGCGGCGGCCGGGCCACGGTGCTGCTCAGCCCGGCAGCCGCGAGC
>JBJKRK010000297.1:0-16240 GCA_046704705.1 Candidatus Limnocylindrales bacterium
GCTGCCGGCCGGCCGTCGGGCGAGTCGACGCCTCCGCCGTCGCCCGCACCGCCGTCGCGCCGTTCCGGCAACGGCGGGGCCACGGACCGCACAGTGTCGGACACGACCCGCCCGTCCAGCATCGAGATCCGCCGTGGGAAGGCCCCGGCGATGCCATGATCGTGGGTGATCAGGACGATCGCCGACCCGTCCGCGTTCAGCTCGTGGAACAGCGCCAGGATCTCCTGCCCGGTGACACTGTCCAGGTTTCCGGTGGGCTCGTCGGCGAAGAGCACCGCGGGCCGGCCGACGATCGCGCGGGCGATCGCTACCCGCTGTCGCTGGCCGCCGGACAGCTCCCTGGGGCGGGCCGACAGCCGGTCGCCCAGGCCGACCCGTACCAGCGCCGCCACCGCCAGCGCCCTGCGTTCGGCCACCGGCACGCCCGCGTACAAGAGCCCATCCGCGACGTTGTCCAGCAGGGTCTCGTGCTCGGCCAGGAAGAACTGCTGGAAGACGAAGCCGATCTTCTCCGCGCGCAGCGCCGAGACCTCGTCGTCGGGCAGCCCGGCGACGTCCGATCCCTGGATGAAGACAGAGCCGGCGGTCGGGCGGTCGAGCGTCCCCATGATGTGGAGGAGCGTCGTCTTGCCGGAGCCGGAGGGACCCACGACCGCCACCAGCTCGCCCGGACCGATGGCCAGGTCCACTCCCCGGAGCGCGGGGACAGGTGGCTCCGACGCATACGTCTTGGTCACGCCCTGGAGGCGGACCACCGGCTCGCCAGCGTGGACGTCGGACGGCGCAGGGCCCGCAATTCCAGGTGCGGCAGGTGCCGACGCAGACGCGGCGGCCGCACGCCCAGGCACGACGGCGGCAGTCGCATGTTGCCGCGCCGGGATCATGTCGACGCCACCACCACGGACTGACCGGCGGCGAGCTGCGGCCCACTGACCTGCACCAGGCCCTGTGCGTCGTCGAAGATGCCGGTGGTCACCGCGACCAACCTGTGCGTCCCATCGGGCTCGACGACCTCGACCGCATACGCGCCACCCGGCTGTGCCAGCAGCGCGGTCACCGGGACCGCAAGGACGTCCGATGCGGACGATGTGGTGATGTTCACCGCCACGGGCGCCTGGTCGAGCGAGCCCGCGGCCGCGGGGTCATCGAGCGCCACCAGGACGTCGATCGTGGGGGGCGGGGTGGAGCCCGCGCTCGCACCCGAGCCCGACGACTGCGTGGCCACGGAAGCCACATACGAGACCTTGCCGGGGGTCGTCGCGCCGTCCGGGAGGGTGATCGAGACCGCGTCGCCGACCTGGATGCTCGCCTGGAGCGCGGGGTCGAGGGCCACCTGGACGACACGCTCCGTCGTGGTCGCCTGGAGCACGGCGGCACCCGCCTGGACCGTGGAGCCCAGGGCGGCCGTGTCGGTGGTGACTCGCAGCGGCCCCGGCTCGAAGACCACCGTGCCGTACGGGATGACCCCCGTCTGGGGGACGCCGAGGGCCTTCTGCCAGCGCTTCACCGCGGCCGTGGTCTGGCTGTCCCAGTGGTCGTCGATCTTCATCTCACTCGAGGTGTAACCGAGCGCCTTGAGGTTCTCCTCGAGTTCCTTGACGTCGGGGCCGTTGTCGACCCCCGGGTGCAGCGTGCGCCAGGCGGGCGTCGCACCCTGGAGGAGCACGACGAGAACGGACCCGTCGAGCGCGTACAGCACGCCGCCCGGCTTGACGGTCGATCCCACCTGGGCGAGTTGCGTCACGACACCCGACGGCGCGTCGAGCTTCGCCTTCGCCGCGTCAAGCTGGGACCGGGCCGTGGACACCTGGTCATTCGCCGCCGTGAGCTGCTGGCTGGTGGGATGGGCAAGGGCATACAGGGCGGCCTGGGCGGCATGCACCTGCGCCTGCGCACTCGTGAGCTGTGCCTTCGTCTCGTCCTGCGTGGCGGTCGAGGTGAGGGAGCCGAGCGCGGCCTGCGCGGCCGTCGCCGCTGCCTGCGCGCTGGTCAGGTTGGCCTGGGCCTGTGCCTTTGCCTGATCGGAGGTCAGCGCATCGAGGGCGGCCTGGGCGGCGGCCGTTTGCTGCTGCGCCGAGGTGAGGTTCGCCTGCGCCTCCGCCTGTGCCTGGGGCGAGGAGAGCGAGGCAAGAGTGGTCTGCGCGGCCGAGAGGTTCGCCTCGTCCGTCGTCACCTTCGCCTGTTCCTGCTGCACGCTGAGCCCGAGCGACGCTGCGTCGCAGGGAATGGGCGTGGGCGCGGCGGTCGGCGCGGCGGTCGGACTCGCGGTCGGACTCGCGCTCGGGGCGGGGGAACCGGCGGGAGCTGGCGTCGGCGTGGCCGACGGCTGGGCGGCACACGCGGTGTACACCGCCGCGGCGCTGGCGAGCGCCGCCTGGTCCGCGGACAGCGCGCTCGCGGCCTGCGTCACCTGCGCCTGCGCCTGCGCGGTCTGGGCCGCCGTGGGGCCCTGCGCCTGGTCCTGCGCCCTCAGAAGGTTCGCCTGCGCCTGCGCGAGGGTGGCCTGCGCCTGCGCCACCTGAGAGGGCGTCGGGCCCTGCGCGGCCTGTTGTGCCTGCGTCAGACCTGCCTGCGCCTGCGCGAGCTGCGCCTTCGCCGCGTCAAGCTCCTTCTGGGATGGACCGGCGGCCGACTGCTGGGCGGACGTCAGAGCGGCCTGCGCGGCGGCGAGCTGCGCCGCGGCCTGTGCGGTGTCGGTCGCCTTGGGATGCTCGATCGCGTCGAGGTCGTTCGCCGCACTGTCGTAGCCTGCCTGCGCCTGGGCGTACGCCGAGAGCAGGCCCGTCTCATCCGCGCCGCCCTGCGTGGGAACTCCATTGCCGATCGTGTAGGCCGACGCTGCGCCGGGGTTATACGAGGGCGCGTAGCCGAGGGTGCCATTGACCTGTGTGGTGGCCTGCAGCGTCCGGCGCTCGACGGTGACGGTGGCGAGCGGGGCGGCGCTGGGTGGGGTGGCGTTGCTGTGCGCCAGGTGGCTTCCCAGAAAGAGCCCGCCCCCCACGAGCAACAGTGCCGCCAGCCCGGCTCCCACGGCCGGGAGGCGAGACCTCACGGCTGGGCTCCACCAGGGTTGATATCGCGGATCGCCATGCGTCCCGGGCCGAGCGACTTGCAGGCTTGCTGAGCGGACTGGAACTGCGGCGAGCCGGGGTCGATGCCCGTGCCCGAGAGGTCGAGCTGCGGCACGCCGTTCGATACCGTGGGGTCAGGGAAGTTGGGCAGACCATGTGCGCGCATGCACGCGGCCCACTGCAGCGCCTGCTGGGGATTGGCGCCGCCGCTGCCGCCACGCATGCCCTGGGGCTGCAGGTGCTGACAGGCCTGCTGGGCCGCCTTGAACTGCGAGGAGTTCGGGTTGAGGTCGCCGCTCGGACCGCCGTTGAGCTGCAGGGAGACCCCGCCTCCGGCGCCCCGCACCGGATCCGGGAAGTCCGGCAGCCCGTGGGCGCGCATGCAGGCGGAGTAGGCAAGCGCCTGCTCGAACGGACTCGTGCTGGCGCCGGGGCTCGTCCGGCTGCCCGTGCCAGTTGACGCGGTCGAACCGGTTGCGGCCGACGTGCCCGGGGTGGCGCTGCAGGCAGCGGCGAAGAGCAGCATGCTCACCGCCAGGCCAACGACGCGGACCGGGGCAACTCGAGACTGCCGCGCGCGGCCACGCGGGGCGGATGCGGATGCAACAAGGGACATGGCGCTCGTTCGGACCTCCAATCGTGGGTCGATCGGGAGGCGGTATACGTGGCCGGCGGTTGCGTCACGGTTACAGGCACGACGTGGCGGCCACGCCGCCGGTCGCAAGCGCGGGGGCAGCGACGCCTGCAGCGAGGACCCACGCTCTCCGAGTCACGGGGTGGCCCTGGTCACGCCGGCGTTGCTCGCGTATGCGCCGCACTTCTGCATCGCGACGTGGAGCATGCGCATGCCGGCGGCCGTCGCGCTGGATGGGATCCGACTCGTGTCGATGAGTGGCTGACCAAGTGCCGGGTCGGGAAAGTCCGTCACGCCGTTGTCGCGCATGCACTGAGCGAACTCCAGAGCCGCCTGCTGCTGCGCAGGACTCCGAGTCTCTCCTGTGAACCCCGCCGGCTCCAGGTTCCTGCACGCCGTGATGGCCCGCTGGAACGACGGGCCGTTCGCGTCGATCGCCGTGCCGTTCGCGACGGACTCGATGGTGAACGAGCCCGACGCGTCCGGGTCCGGGAACTTGCTGACGCCGTTGTCGCGCATGCACTGGGCGAACTTCAACGCCTGCGCTTGACGAGCGTTCGCGCTGCCGCCGTCGCTGCTGGCGGCGGCCCCGGCAGGTGCGTTCGCACAGCCTGCGGTGCTGAGCGCGACAGTGAGGATCGCGGCCAGCGCCAGTCGTCTTCTTCCCATGTTCCCCTCCGGCTGTACCAGCCCCGGTGGTTCTTCGTGCGAGTCCGTGGCAGGTCATGCGCTCAGTCAAGGGACCCTGGTGTTGCCAGCGCGTATCGGGAGTTCGATACGCTGGCGATACGCAGCCGCGCGATAGCATCGGGGCTTGCACGTGCTGATCGTTGAGGATGAGCCATACATGGCGGAGGCCATCCGCGATGGCCTGCGTCTGGAAGCGATCGCAGCCGATATCGCCTTTGACGGCGACGCAGCCCTTGAGCTGCTGCGCGTCAACGCCTACGACATCGCCGTCCTCGACCGCGACATCCCGGGGCCATCCGGAGACGAGATCGCCCGACGCATCGTCGCCTCAGGCAGCGGCATGCCGATCCTCATGCTCACCGCTGCCGACCGGCTCGACGACAAGGCCTCGGGGTTCGAGCTCGGTGCCGACGACTACCTCACGAAGCCCTTCGAACTTCGCGAGCTCGTGCTTCGCCTCCGAGCCCTGGACCGCCGGCGCGCGCACAACAGGCCGCCGGTCCGGGAGATCGCCGGCCTGCGACTGGATCCGTTCCGGCGCGAGGTCTACCGCGACGGTCGCTATGTCGCCCTCACGCGCAAGCAGTTCGCCGTGCTCGAAGTCCTCGTCGCTGCCGAAGGCGGCGTCGTCAGCGCCGAAGAACTCCTGGAACGAGCGTGGGATGAGAACGCGGACCCCTTCACCAACGCCGTGCGCATCACGATCTCGGGGCTGCGGAGGCGCCTCGGCGAACCCTGGATCATCGCCACCGTGACCGGCGTCGGGTACCGCATCGACACTCGACTGGACACCGGGCGTGAGGGAGAAGACCGTGGATAGAGCCTCCGGGATGAGCGTCCGTCTCAAGCTCACCCTGAGCTACGCCGGCATCCTCATGCTTGCGGGCGCCCTGCTCCTCGCCGTCGTGTGGGTCATCGTGCTGCGATACGAGCCTGCCGTCGGAATGAGCCCCGAGGGCCCGCTGGTGCGCTCCGATCTCCTGCGGTCCATCGCGACCTCGGCGGCCGCGCTGATGGCGTTCCTGCTCGTGTTCGGTCTCGCCGGAGGATGGCTTCTCGCCGGTCGGATGCTCGCCCCGCTGAGCCGCATCACGGCCGCTACGCGCCTGGTTGCGGGCGGGTCGCTCTCCCACCGGATCCGGCTGGACGGCCCCAACGACGAGTTCCGAGAACTCGCCGACGCCTTCGACGCCATGCTGGCCCGGCTCGAGGCGCAGGTCGCCGAACAGCAGCGCTTCGCCGCCAACGCCTCACACGAGCTCCGCACGCCGCTCGCGATCACGCGGACGCTCCTCGACGTCGCCCGCAACGATCCGACCCGCGACAACGGCGAACTGGTCGAGCGCCTCGGTTTCGTCAACGCCCGAGCGATCGACCTGACTGAAGCCCTGCTCCTGCTCAGCCGCGCCGACCAGCGGTCCTTCACCCGGGAACCCGTCGACCTGTCTCTCATCGCCGAAGAAGCGACCGAAGCGCTTCTGCCCCTCGCGGAGAGGCGCGGCGTCACGATCGAGACCTCCGGCGAGATCACCCCTACCCTCGGCTCACACGCGCTTCTGCTGCAGATGGTCACGAACCTCCTGCACAACGCCATCGTCCACAATCTCCCCGAACACGGCACCGTGCAGATCACCACCGCCGTCTGCCCCGACTCCGTGATTCTCGCGGTCGAGAACACCGGCGACGAGCTCCCTCCGGAGCTGGTCTCGACGCTCACCGAGCCGTTCCAGCGCGGCACGCACCGAACCCGCGGTGACCAGGCAGGCGTCGGCCTCGGCCTGGCCATCGTCAAGAGCATCGCCCGAGCTCACGACGGAACCCTCGTTCTCACGCCCCGGGTTGCGGGCGGGCTCAGCGTCACGGTGCAGCTGCCCGCAGGGGTCCCTGACCTGAACGCTGTTTCGGGCGGTGCTGGATAGCCCTGCTCGTTCAAACCGTCCTCGACGGGCGCATGACGGGACGGGCCGCGGGCTACCTGCTCCTCGCTGCCACACGGCCAGGCGGCACCGACGCATCTGTAACCGCGCCGTAACGGCCGGTGCGAGAAGATGGCCATGTACCGCGGTCGGCGGGCGTCGCTGCGGCATCGAGGGCAAACGTGCGCGTACTGGTCATCGAGGACGACAGAGAACTTGCCGAGGCGATCGCGACCGGCCTGCGCCGGATGCAGATGGCGGTCGACCTGGCTTTCGACGGTCGCTCCGGGCTGGAGAAGGCGCTCGTGAACGCGTACGACGTGGTCGTGCTCGATCGAGATCTCCCCGGGATGCACGGCGACCGCGTCTGCCAGGCGATCGTCGAGGACGGAGCGCGCAGCCGTGTGCTGATGCTCACGGCCGCGGGCACGATCGACGACCGGGTGGATGGCCTCGGCCTGGGGGCCGACGACTACCTCCCCAAGCCGTTCGCCTTCGCCGAACTGGTGGCCCGCATCGGTGCCCTCTTCCGTCGTGCCCAGCCCGCGATCGCGCCCGTCCTGGTCCACGGCGATCTGCGGCTCGATACGGCGACCCGGCGCGCCTGGCGGGCCGAGGCGCCGCTCGCTCTCAGCCCGAAGGAGTTCGAGGTGCTCGAGGTGTTGCTCGCCGCCCAGGGCCGGGTCGTCTCCGCCGAGGAGCTCCTCGAGCGAGTCTGGGACGAGACCGCGGATCCGTTCACGACGGTGGTCAAGGTGACGATCAGCCGGCTCCGCGACAAGCTCGGCGACGCGTCACCGATCGAGACCGTGGCCAGGACCGGGTACAGGATCGCGCCGTGACGGACACCCTGGGGTCGAAGCCGCACCGGAGGCTCCGCCTTCCACGCCGGACAGTCCGGCTGCGTCTGACCCTGCTGTACAGCGCACTCTTCCTGGTCGCGGGGGTGATGCTGCTCGGGATCACCTACCTGCTGCTGAGCCAGAGTCTCGCCCACGTCACGGTCGTCTCGAGGAGCGTTGAGGGCGGGCAGCAGGGAGGTGCGTACATCTACCAGTCGACCGGAACGAGCCCCGGCATTGTCGGCGCGCTGCCTCTTCCCCCGCCGGGCCCGATGACTTCGCCGCAGCAGGTGGAGGCTTACGCGCAGCAGCTCAGGGACGCCGCGACGGCCCTGGTCGCGGCCGACCGCGCAAGCACCTTGAACGTGCTGCTGCTCCTGTCCGGCATCGCCCTGGCCGTCATGGCGATCGTGTCGATCGGCCTCGGCTGGCTGGTCGCCGGACGGGTGCTCCGCCCGCTCCGCACCATCACGGCGAGCGTCCACGGCATCACCGCGAGCAACCTGCACGAGCGGCTCACGATTCAGGGGCCCGACGACGAGCTGAAGGAGCTGGGCACCACGTTCGACGGCCTGCTGGACCGCCTGGAGACGGCCTTCGAGGCGCAGCGGCAGTTCGTGGCGAACGCCGCGCACGAGCTGCGCACCCCGCTGGCACGGCAGCGCACGCTCCTCGAGATCGCACTCAGCGACCCCGACGCAACGGTCGAGTCGCTTCGGACGAACGACGAGCGGGTGCTGGCGGCAGGCGTCCAGCAGGAGCGCATGATCGAGGCGCTGCTGACCCTGGCGCGCAGTGCACGCGGGCTCGACCGGCACGAGCCCGTGGACCTCGCCGCGATCGCCGCGGAGACGATGCTGGCCCGGCGCCAGGAGGCGCAGCGTCAGGGCCTGCGGGTGGAGGCAGACTTCGCCGCCGCCGAGGCCTCGGGCGACCCCCGGCTGGTGGAGCGGTTGATCGCCAACCTCGTGGACAACGCCGTGCGCTACAACGTGCGCGGCGGCCGGGTGGTGGTTCAGACCGGAGCACGCGCCGGCCGCGCCACGCTCACGGTGACCAACGACGGGCCATCGATCCCACCCGACGAGGTCGACCGGCTGTTCGAGCCGTTCGAGCGCCTGGGCGCGGAGCGTACCGCCCGGGGCGACGGGGTCGGCCTGGGGCTCTCGATCGTCCGCGCGATCGTCCGCGCTCACGGTGCCGTGCTGACGGCTGTCGCGCGTCCGGAGGGCGGGCTGGCGATCGAGGTGACCTTCCCGGCTCCAACGCCGGCGAGGCCCTCGACCGGCGGCGAGGCGCCCCACGCAACCGGCGGCGACCGGGACGCGCACCCGTAAGGTCTCGGCGTCGGTCCCCTCGGCGCGGCGTTCGGCCACGAACCTGACCCGAAGAGTTCGCGCTCCAGGATCAGCTCGTTCTGGAGCCAGAGACGATCCACCGCGGGTGTTCGGGAGCGTAGAATCGCGACCGCGTCCCCTTGTGACCGTCGGCCGCCGAACCCTGTCTCCGCGGCTGGCCGATTTCGATCAGGACTGGCTCAAAGGGTGACGAGTGACGTGATCACGAGCTACTTCCGGCCGCGCACGCTCGACGACGCCCTCGCGCTCGCGGCTCGCGCGGACGCAGTGGTGCTCGGCGGCGGCACCGCGGTCAACGCGCATCCAGGTCGGGCGCCTGTCGTGGCTGTCGACCTGCAGGCGCTCGATCTCGACGGCATCCAGGTGGACTCCGGACGGCTCCGAATGGGGGCCACCGCTCGCCTCCAGGAGCTCGTCGATTCCGACCTGGTCCCCGAGGTGCTTCGCCAGCTGGCGCGCCTCGAGGCGCCGAACACCATCCGCAACGCCGCGACCGTGGGTGGGACCATCGGGGCCGCCAACCGGGAGAGCCCGCTGCTCGCCGGCCTGCTGGCGTACGGCGCCACGGTCAGCGTCGCGCGGGTCGGCGCGCAGGCCGAGCATCTCCTGGATGAGATCCTCGCCGACCGCGGCCTGCTCGCCGGTTCCATCATCACCAGCGTCAGCGTTCCTCTCGGGGTTCGTGCCGCCGCGCACGGAACCGCGCGCACCCCCATGGACTCCCCGATCGTCATGGCGGTTGCCTGCCGGGACGCCGACGGCGTCGTCCGGACTGCAGTCTCCGGAATCGCATCCCGGCCCGTGCTCGTGGATCCGCAGCGGCTGGAGGAGCTCGAACCGCCAGCCGATTTCCGCGGGTCATCCTCATACAGGGCGCACCTGGCTGCGGTGCTCGTCACGCGAGCCTTTGCCGGCGTTGGAGGGAGCGAACGAGCATGATGCTCACCCTCACCATCAACGGGACATCCCGAACGGTCACCTGCGAACCGCACGAATCACTGCGCAGGGCCTTGCGGCGGGCCGGCTTCTTCAGCGTCCGGTACGGCTCCGACACGGGCGAGACGGGCGCCGCGGCGGTGCTCGTCGACGGCCGTCTGGTGTCGGCGGATGTCATGCTGGCCGTCCAGGCAGAAGGGCACCGAATCGAAACGGTCGAGGGTCTTTCGGTTCCGGGGGAGCTGCACCCGATCCAGCAGGCGTTCATCGACGCCGGCGCCATTCAGTCCGGGTACTCCGCGCCGGCCATGGTCCTGGCGGCGAAGGCGCTCCTCGACAGGAATCCGAATCCGACAGAGGCCGAGGTCAGGGACGCATTGTCGGGGGTCCTCGATCGAGAGACCGGGTACCTGCGGCCGGTGCATGCCGTGCTGCGAGCCGCAGCGCAGCTGCGCGGCGAGGATCCCGGGAGCATCGCGGTCGTGCATCTCGATCGACTCGAGGGGTCCAGCGCGGTACACCACGATCGCGACGATCTCTCGCCGATCGCACCGCGCGTGGTTCCCAGCCCGGACGTGCCGACGACGCGCGTGGTGGGGCATGCCGAGGCGAAGACGGACGCGGTGAAGCTGGCGAAGGGAAACCCTGCGTTCACCGATGACCGGGACCTGTCGGGAACGCTGATCGCCAAGGTGCTGTACAGCCCGCACGCCCATGCCCGGATCGTGTCCATCGACGATTCCGCGGCCAGGGCACTCCCCGGCGTCCATGCCGTCATCCACCACGGGAACGTGCCGCGCGTCCGGTACGCCTCCGGCGGTCAGAGCTACCCGAATCCGCTGCCCTACGATCAGGTGAGCTTCGACGACAAGGTGCGGTACGTGGGAGACCGCGTGGCGGCGGTCGCGGCCGACACCGAGGAGATCGCACGGGCAGCCCTCGACCTGATCAAGGTGACGTACGAACCGCTGCCCGCGGTCTTCGATGAGAACGACGCGATCAGGAACGGCGCGCCCGTGGTCCACGATGAGCCGGACCTGGAGGGCGCGCACGACGCGAGCCACAACATCGTCCACCACATCGACGCCCGGACCGGGGACCTCGAACGGGGATTCGCGGCGGCGGGCCGCGTCATCGAGCGGACCTACCGCGTGCACCAGGTCCAGCAGACGCCGCTGGAGCCCCACATCGCCATCGCCAGGTGGGACAGCGACGAACGGCTGGAGATCACCTCGTCGACCCAGGTGCCGTTCCACGTCCGGCGCATGCTCGCGCCGCTCCTCGGGCTCCCGGTCAAGCGGATCCGCATCATCAAGCCGCGGATCGGGGGCGGCTTCGGCGCGAAGCAGGAGATGCTCATCGAGGACATCGTTGGACATCTCACGCTGGCGACCGGCCGCCCGGTGCGGCTCGAGCTCACTCGTGAGGAGGAGTTCGTGTCCTCGCGGAGCCGGCATCCCCAGACGGTCACCTTCAAGACGGGCGTCGACGCAGACGGGAAGCTCACCGCGCAGGAGATGCGCGTCGTCGCGAACACGGGCGCCTACGGAACGCACGGGCTGACGGTGCAGATGGTGACGGGCATGCGTGGGCTGAGCTCCTACAACTGCCCGGCGAAGCACTTCGACTGCGATGTCGTCTACACGAACCTCCCCGTACCCGGCGCCTTCCGCGGGTACGGCGCGCCTCAGGCGCTGTTCGTGCTCGAGGCGCACATGGACGATGTCGCCGCGGCGATCGGCATGGATCCGATCGAGTTCCGCCGACGCAACTGGACGCGGGTCGGCGATCCTCTCGACATCGCCCCACAGCTGGGCGAGGGAGACCCCGAAGCTGGCGGGACGCCCATCATCACTTCGAGCGGCCTCGAGGAAGCGGTGCTCCAGGGCCAGCGGTCGATCGGCTGGCACCGGCGCGGCGATCCGGGCTGGAGGCAGCCGGCCGAGCGGCCCCACATCCGGCGCGGGCTCGGCTTCGCCATGACGATGCACGGCACCGCGATCCCGGGGCTGGACATGGGCGGCGCCAGCCTTAAGATCAACGACGACGGCTCGTTCAACCTCCTAGTGGGTGCCACGGACCTGGGCACCGGCTCGGACACCGTGCTGGCGCAGATCGCGGCCGAGGTGGTCGGCGTGGCCGTCGACGACATCATCGTGTACTCGTCGGACACGGACCTGACCCCCTTCGACACCGGTGCCTACGCCTCGAGCACGACCTACATCTCGGGAACGGCCGTCAAGCGTGCCGCGGAGCAGGTCCGGGGGCAGATCGCGGAGCGTGCCGCGCACATGCTCGGGGTGGACGCCGACTCGATCGATCTGCACGACAGGGCAGCCTGGTCGCCGGACGGGCGGTGCGTGTCCCTCGCGGACGTCGCGCTCTCGACGCTCCACCAGCAGGGCCAGCATCAGATCATGGGGACGGCGTCGCACGTGTCGCCGGACTCACCGCCGCCCTTCGGCGCCCAGTTCGCCGAGGTCGAGGTCGACATCGAGACGGGCCAGGTGACCGTGAAGCAGCTCGTGATGGCGGTCGACTGCGGCGTGCCGATCAACCCGGTCACCGCGTCCGGGCAGGTGGAGGGCGGCATGACGCAGGCCCTCGGCTATGCGCACTGCGAGGAGATGGCTTACGACGATGCCGGGCGCATGGTGAATCCGGCGTTCGGGCCGTACAAGATCTACCGGGCGGACGAGATGCCGGCGCTCGAAGCTATCCTGGTGCAGACGATGGAGGAGAGCGGGCCGTTTGGCGCCAAGGCGATCGCCGAGATCCCCATGGACGGGGTCGCCCCGGCCGTCCGCAACGCCATCGCAGACGCGACCGGCGTGCGGATCAACGGCATCCCGTTCACGCCGGAGCGCGTCTGGCGCGCCCTCCGGGCCTCGTGAGCGACGTCAGCCCTGACCGGATCCTCGCCGACCTCACGGACGCGGTCAGCGGCGGGCACCGCGCCGTCCTCGCCACCATCGTCGCGACCGAAGGCTCCGTGCCCCGGCACGCAGGCACCAAGATGGTGGTGCACGCGGACGGGTCGACGCTCGGGACGATCGGCGGCGGCATGGTGGAGGACGCGATCCGGCTCGACGCCCTCGAGGCGTTGCGCCGCGACGAGCCGGCGCTCCGCCGCTACGCCCTGCAGCAGACCGAACGGGGCGACTTCGGCGTCTGCGGCGGCACCATGACAGTCTTCCTCGAGCCCTACGAACTGCCCCGGACCGTGTTCGTCGTGGGAGCCGGTCATGTCGGCCGGGCCGTGGTGGACCTCGCACACTGGCTGGGCTACCGCACGGTGGTCGTCGACGAGCGGACCGACCTCGTCACCGAGGCGGCGATGCCTCACGCCGACATCCGGTTCGCCGGGACGGTCGCCGACGCCCTCGCCGCACACCCGGTCTCCGAGAGCACGTCGGTGGTCCTGGTGACGCGGAGCCACGAGCTCGACGCGCAGATCGTGCCGCTCCTGCTCGGCAGTCCCGCCGGGTACATCGGCGTGATGGGAAGCAGACGTCGATGGGAGATGACCAGGAAGGTCATCGAAGCGTCCGATGCGCCCGAGGGCTCGCTGGAGCGGGTCCATCATCCCATCGGGATCGACATCGGGGCGGAGTCCGTCGAGGAGATCGCGGTGTCCATCATGGCCCAGGTCATCGCGCATGGCCGAGGTCATCGCGTCGGGCAAGCGGGCACGTCGTGACCGACATCGCGGGATGCCTCGTCGTCGTTCGGGGCGGCGGGGACATCGGGTCCGGGGTCATCTGGCGGCTTCGCCGCGTCGGCTTCCCGGTAGTCGTCCTGGAGCTCGAACGACCGCTGACGATCCGGCGGACGGTGGCCTTCTCGTCGGCCGCCCTCGAGGGCCGGGTGGAAATCGACGGCATCGAGGGGATACGCGTCGCCTCCCCCGAAGCGGCGCTGGCGGCCACTCGTCGCGGCGTCGTGCCGGTGCTGATCTCCGAGGCGGTGCCGGCCTTCCCCGTGCCGGTCTCGGTGCTCGTCGACGCCCGGATCGCCAAACGGGCCCTCGACACGCGCATCGGCCAGGCCCCCTTCGTGGTCGGGCTCGGCCCGGGGTTCGTCGCGGGCGTGCACTGCGACGTCGTGATCGAGACGATGCGCGGCCACCGCCTGGGCAGCGCGATCTGGCACGGATCGGCCGCTCCCGACACGGGGGTCCCCGGCGAGCTCGGCGGAGCCGCGTCGGAACGTGTCATCCACGCCGAGGCCGCGGGGCACCTCACGTGGGACGTCGGCTTCGGCGAGCTGGTCGAGGCGAGCCAGCGGCTGGGCGCCATCGGCGACCTGCCGATCGCCGCGAAGATCGGCGGCACCGTGCGCGGCCTGATCGCCCCGGGCGAGGTGTCCGCCGGGTTGAAGATCGCGGACGTCGATCCTCGCCGAGACCCGGACATGATCACCAGAATCTCCGACAAGGCGCTTGCCGTGGGCGGGGGCGCGCTCGAAGCCATCCTGGTGTGGATGAACCGCTCCGGCCGATGATCCGTCCCCTGCCGCGCCGGACCCTGCCGCAAGGGACCCTGCCGCAAGGGACCCTGCCGCAAGGGACCCTGCCGCAAGGGACCCTGCCGCTTGGGACCCTGCCGCGACGACTCGGGCTCGCCGAGCGTGAGCTGGTGTCGATCGTCGGCGCGGGAGGCAAGTCGACCATCCTCTTCGCGCTCGGCAGCGATCTCGGCGCGGCCGGCGCACGGGTGATCCTCACGACGACCACGCGGGTGGGCGCGAACCAGCCCCGCGAGCCGATCTGCTGGTCCGCCGATCCGGCGGCGGTCGGGGCGCTCCTCGACCACGGGCTTCCCGTGTTCGTCGCGGCCGGCCGAACGCCCGGCAAGATCGTCGGACCGACCCCGGAGGCGGTCGATCTCCTCTTCGGGCGCAGCGGCGCGGACTACGTCCTGGTCGAGGCCGACGGCGCGGCGGGAATGGCGATCAAGGCCCCGGCGGACCATGAGCCAGTCGTCCCGACCGCCTCGACCACGGTCGTCGTGGTTGCCTCCATCGCCGCCGTGGGCCACCCGATCTCGGCCGTTGCCCATCGGCCCGAGCGTGTGGCGGATCTCAGTGGGGCGCGACCCGGGGATCGCCTGACGATCGAGGAAGCGGCCGCCGTGCTGCTCCACCCGGAGGGCGGCCTGAAGGGCGTACCGACGGGGGCACGGGTGGTGATGGTGATCACGGGCGTGACGCCGGCGACGGAGGAACTGGCGACCGCGCTGCGCGGGATCCTGGCTTCGCACCCCAGGGTCGAGCGCGCCATCACGTTTGCGGCCGGGAGGTGAGAGCGGTGATCTGCACGAACTGCGGCGCCGAGAACGGCGCGGGCCGCAGCCAGTGCCGCTCCTGCTGGGCGTCCATGGCGGAGCCAGCAGCATCGACGCCGACAGGATCGACGCTGACCGTGCTCGCCCCGCCGGGCGTGCGTCTGACGGGCTTCACCGACTGCGGCGGCTGTGCCGCGAAGCTCGGCGCCGACGTGCTGGCCGACGTGCTTGCGGGCCTCGGGGCGGTCTCCGGCCCCCCGCCGGCCGACCTGATCGCCGGTTTGGACCCGCCCGACGACGCGGCGGTCTACCGGCTCGCGGACGAGCTCGCGGTGATCGGGACCGTGGATTTCTTCCCCCCGCTCGTGGACGATCCGGAGACCTACGGCGCGATCGCAGCGGCGAACGCCTGCTCGGACATCTTCGCGATGGGAGGGCGCGTCCTGTTCGCGCTCTCCATCGCGGCCTTCCCGGAGACGCTCGAGCCGGCCACCATGTCCGCGATCGTGGCGGGGGCCGCAGCCACGGTCCGGGACGCGGGAGGCACGCTCGCCGGCGGCCACACGATCCGGGATCCCGAGCCCAAGTTCGGCCTGGCTGTGATCGGGCTGGCGCACCCGCGTCGCCTCATGCTCAAGGGCGGCGCCCGGCCGGGCGACGTGCTGCTGCTCACCAAGCCGCTGGGAACCGGGCTGCTGGTGTCGGGTGTCCGGCAGGGCCTGACTCGCCCCGACGACCTGGCCGTCGGGATCGCCTCGATGCGGCAGCTGAGCCGCACCGCGGGAGAGGTGCTCGTCGGTCAGGGAACCGGCGGCGCGACCGACGTGTCCGGCTTCGGGCTGCTCGGTCATGGGCTTGAGATGGCCCGCGCATCGCGCACGCGACTGGTCTTCGACGCCGCGGCGCTCCCGGCGCTGCCGGGAGCCCTGGAACTCACGAGGGCCGGCGTCGAGACGGACGGCGCAGGGCACAACCGCCGCTTCGTGGCCCCCGCGCTGGTGGTCGCGCCCGCAGTCGAACCGTCGCTGGTCACTCTGGCACACGACCCCCAGACGAGTGGCGGGCTGCTGGCGGCGGTCCGGCCCGACCAGCTGGCCGCCGTCGAGCGGGAGTTCGAGACCGCCGGCGTTCGCTCGTGGCGCGTCGGACGCGTGGAGACCGCGGCGGCGCCGGGCGTCACCCTCGCCTGACACCTGCCGCAGTCGTCGTATCGGGCTGCGCTGACCCGACCCGGCTGACGAGCCCGCCCGGTCGGGCGCCTCGGGAGCATCCGCGGCGCGAGCGGAGTCGAACGGCACTGTCCCGGCGGGGAGCGGTGGCACATGATGCCGACGGAGGGACTGCCCGATGATGAGTCAACCACTGGACTAGCCCATCCAGCGGGTGGTTGCGCAGCGACTGTGGCTCGAGGTCCTCGCCGAACGCCGGGGGGAATGGTGGAAACCGCGGTCCTGGCGCTGCCGCGTGTGCGCGTGGTCCAGCCGCGGCGATCCGACGCAGATGGCATT
>JBJKRK010000298.1:0-4265 GCA_046704705.1 Candidatus Limnocylindrales bacterium
TTCGGACGCGCCGCGTTGCGCGTCGCGCGGCCCGACGCCGCGCGCAGCCTGGACCCCGCGCGGACTGGGGTGCAGTGGCTCGAGCTGCCGCACCCCGAGGCGCACCATCGCCTGTTCGTGCTCGCTCCGCTGGCCGAGCTCGCGCCCGGACTGCGCCCGCCCGGCTGGGGCGAGACGGTCGCGTCGGCGCGCCGTCGCCGCCAGGCCGTCGAAGGGGAGCTGGCGGTGCAGCGCGTTGCGCGCTGGCAGGAGGGCGAGGGCTGGATCGATCTGTAAGGGAGGGCGGCCGCCGGGGCAGGGCGCAATCCGCAGGCAGCAGGTGCGGTGTGCCTGCGCCGAGCGTGGAGACCGACCCGCGCGGCCCGAATGCGTGGGCCGGCTTCGGGTCAGAGGCGGACGGCGGGGGGCTTCGCCCGGTCGAACATGTGCACCGTGTCGACAAAACGGACCTGCTTGGTCCGGTATGCCATGAGCATCGAGTGCGTGCGTGCCCCGCCACCGAAGAAGCGGACGCCGCTCAACAACTCGCCGTCCGTGACGCCCGTCGCGGCGAACACCAGGTTCTCGCCGGGTGCGAGGTCCTCCGTGCGGTAGATGCGGCCTTCGTCCGTGTGCCCCATGGCGCTGGCGCGCGCCCGTTCCTCCTCGTTGCGGAAGGCGAAGCGCGCCTGGATCTCGCCACCCAGGCACTTCAGCGCGGCGGCCATGAGGACGCCCTCGGGCGCGCCGCCGATGCCCATGACGGCATGGATCCCGGTGCCGCTGACGGCGGCGCTGATCGCCGCGGACAGGTCGCCGTCGGGGATGAGCTTGATGCGGGCTCCCGCGGCGCGCACCTCCTCGATGAGCTCGCGGTGCCGCGGGCGCTCCAGGATGACGACCGTGATGTCGCGCACGGAGCGCCCCAACGCCTCCGCGATGATGGCGAGGTTCGCGCGCGGCGGGAGGGTGATGTCGACCTTCCCGGCGCACGATTGCCCGACGCAGAGCTTCTCCAGGTACGTGTCAGGGGCGTGCATCAGGCCGCCCTTCTCGGAGGCCGCGAGGACGGTGATCGCGTTCGACTGACCGCGCGAGACCAGGTTCGTGCCTTCCAGCGGATCCACGGCGATGTCGATCTCGGGCTGGTCGGGGGAGCGGATGCCGACCTGTTCGCCGATGAAGAGCATCGGCGCCTCGTCGCGCTCGCCCTCGCCGATCACGATCCGGCCGTTCATCGGGATCTCGTCCATCGCGCGGCGCATCGCCTCGGTGGCGGCCTGATCCGCACTGTCGTTGTCGCCGCGACCCATGAGCCGGGCCGACTCGATCGCAGCGGCCTCGGTCACGCGGATCATCTCCAGCGCGAGGATCTCTTCCATCTTGTGGGCGGCGCCCTCGAGCTGCGCGGGATGCCGGGACACTGGAGCGGTCATGCTCGGCGACCTCGTTGTGTCGGTGGACTTCGTCTTGTCAGTGACGGAAGTGGCGCCGGCCGGTGAACACCATGGCCACATGGTGACGGTCGGCCACCTCGATCGCCATCTCGTCGCGGGACGAGCCGCCGGGCTGGATGATCGCCGTCACCCCCCGCTCGGCCGCCAGCTGGATCGCGTCGGCGAACGGGAAGTAGGCATCTGAGGCCAGGCAACTCAGCTTCGAGCGCTCGCCGGCCCGGTGCAGCGCGATCTCGACGGACGCCAGGCGGCTCGCCTGCCCCGCGCCCACGCCGACGAGCGCCGTGTTGCGGGCCAGCACCACGCCGTTGCTGCGCACGTGGCGGACGGCACGCCAGGCGAAGAGCAGGTCGGTGAGTTCCTCGAGGGTGGGACGCCGCTGGGTGACGACGCGCAGCTGGCGGCCCTCGCCTTCGAGCCGGTCGCGGGTCTCCACCAGGAGCCCGCCGCCCACGCGGACGAAATCCAGGTTCGCCAGGCCGTAGTCGGAGGGCCCGCCGACGGGGCTCGGCGGCACGCGCAGCACGCGCAGGTCGGCCTTCGTCCGCAGCACGGCGAGCGCCGCGTCGTCAAAGCCCGTGGCCACGATCGCCTCGTAGGCGTTCGCGATGACCTCGTTGGCGGTCGCGGCGTCGACCTGTCTGTTCACGGCCACCACCGCCCCGGTGGCACTGACCGGGTCGCCCTCGAGCGCGCGCCGGTACGCCTCGCACAGGTCATCTCTGGAAGCCAGCCCCACAGGATTCACGCCCTTCGCGATGCAGACGGCGGGTGTCGCGAAATCCGAGACGATCTGGAAGCCGGCGTCGAGGGCGATCAGGTCGTTGAACGAGGGTGCCCTTCCGTGCAGCAGCGCGGCATCTGCCAGCGATCCCGCGCGGTGCGTGGTCTCGCGGTAGAACGCGGCCGACTGGTGCGGGTTCTCGCCGTAGGACAGGTCGCGCTTCTTCTCGAGCACGAGCGTCAGCCGGTCGGGGAAGCGCACGCCGCTCACGTGGTTCAGGTACGCGGCGACCTCGGCGTTGTACGCGGCCACGTTGGCGAACGTCTCGGCGGCCAGCCGCTCGCGGAGCTCGGCTGAGACCGAGCCACGCTCCCGCAGCTCACGCACGACCTGCGCGTAGCGGGCCGGGTTCGACACCGCGGCGACCGAGGGGAAGTTGCGCGCCGCGGCCGAGAGGAGGGCCACGCCGCCGACATCGATCATCTCGATCGCTTCGTCGAGCGGCACGACACGTGTGCCCAACTGGGGCGCGAACGGCCGGACGTTCACGACCACGAGGTCGAACAGCCCGAGACCGTGGGAGGCGAGCTCGTCCAGTTCCTCGGGGTGGTCCCGGCGGGCGAGGATCCCGCCGTAGATCGCGGGGTGAAATGTCTTCACCTGGCCGCCCAGGAGCGTCGGGACGTTGGTCAGCTCGCTGATCGCGGCCACCTCCACGCCGTGCGCGGCGAGGTGCTCCCGGGTCCCGTCGGTGGCAAACAGCTCGACTCCGAGCGCGAGGAGGCTCTGGGCGAGGGAGGTGATACCGTCCCGGTCAGCAACTGATAGCAGGGCTCGCACCCTATCCTCCATCCCGACGGGTGGGTGGCGCAGCGTCGCCGCCTGCGGAGCATGGCGTCGGTGCAGGCGCGCCGAGTATACCAACGGCGCCGGCCCTTCCCGACTTGGTATGCTGCACGTACCGGCTGCCGTGCCCAGGCACGGCCCGGATCCGCACGCATCGATCGGAGATCCAGTGACGCTGCCGCCCTGGGACTACCTGCTGAAGCCGTTCAACGCGGTCAACTTCCCGGACCTGTTCTACCCGCTCCTCGCGGCGTCGATCGTGCTGCTCGCCGGACAGGTGATCCTGTACAACGTCAGGTCCCGCCAGTTGCACCGGCATGAGCCGCTGGTCGCCATGCAGGAGTGGTTGCTCTGGACGGGCGTGATTGCTTTCGCGCTGCTGATCACGATGGCCGTGTTCGTGTGGTACTTCTTCTTCGTCATCATCACGGTCGCCGTGACCGCCGGTGTCTACGTCTGGGTCCGGTTCGTGCGCTTCCCGCCGATCGTCGAGGCGTACAACGCGCAGCTGCGCCGGACGCGCTTCTTCAGCCAGGCGAAGTACAAGCACCCGGAGGCGACGATCCGGCCGCGTAACCGCCGCCGCCGTCGAGGCTGAGCTCCGGATGGAGATCCGCCGGTTCGGGCCCGGGCATCGACGCCCAGACGGTCCGCCCGGCACGCACGGCGTCACCGGCCAGGTCATCCACCACGACGCGCGCGGCCTCGTCGCCGAACTTGCCCTGGGGAGGCACGCCCGGATCACGCCGCACACCAACCCGAACACCGCCTACTTCGTCGTGATCAGCGGCGGTGGATACGTCCAGGTGGGCGAGGAGACGGCCCGGGTCGTCCACGGAGAGGCGGTGCTCTGGCCGGCCGGGGAGCTGCACGGGGCGTACACGGATGGCACCGAGATGCGCGCGATCGTGGTCGAGTTCCCGGCGCCGGGCGGGGAACTCGCGTCGAACGAGCGGGTCCGGGCTATCGAGGGGCGAAGGTCGCGCGAATCCGAACGAACGCCCCCAGGAGCCGAACCGGAAAGTGCGCCCGTCGAGCGGGGACGCGGCGGGCTCGCGGAGCGGCCGACGCCCGCACCGCGACCCGACGACTCCAGTGGAGAGCCCTGGTAGCGCGTGTCCCACGTCGCGCGCTGGGGCCGCCGGCCCGCCCGTACGGCG
This sequence comes from Candidatus Limnocylindrales bacterium, assembly GCA_046704705.1. Classification (GTDB taxonomy): domain Bacteria; phylum Chloroflexota; class Limnocylindria; order Limnocylindrales; family CSP1-4; genus JBJKRK01. Next base: position 4,167 of record JBJKRK010000298.1, read on the forward strand.
TTCCTGCTCGCCGTCTGCCTCGCGCTCGTCGCCTGCCAGGGCGTGGCGCTGCCAGGCAGCGCGTCGATCGGGCGGGGGACGCCGCAGCCGGTCCGAACG